>JAICPQ010000157.1 GCA_025929745.1 Burkholderiales bacterium
CGCCGCGGCGCATCGTTCTTTTCGATTCCTCGGAGTTCGCTCTTTACGCGATCGATGACGAGTTCCGCGACCGCTTCCCGCGTGTACCGGTCGCCGCCGTGATCGGTGATGCGAAAGACGCCCGTCGCGTAGGTACGGTTTTCGCGCGCTACCGGCCGCATGTGGTATTCCATGCCGCGGCGTACAAGCACGTCCCGCTGATGGAGGAAGAAAACGCTTTCGAAGCGGTAGTGAACAACGTGCTCAGCACCATCACCTTAGCGCGCGCCGCCCAAGAGACCGGGACGAGCCGGTTCGTGCTCGTGTCCACTGACAAGGCGGTGAATCCGGCGAATGTCATGGGCGCGTCGAAGCGCCTTGCCGAGATGGTGTGTCAAGCGCTGCAGGCGGGCAGCCGCACGGAGTTCGTCATCGTGCGCTTCGGCAACGTACTCGGCTCGACGGGCAGCGTGGTGCCGCGGTTCCGCGAGCAGATCGCGCGTGGCGGCCCCATCACCGTCACCCACCCGGAGATCCAGCGCTATTTCATGTCGATCCCCGAGGCAACCCAGCTCGTGCTCCAGGCTGGGATGATGGGCAAGAAGGGCGAGATTTATGTTCTCGACATGGGGGAGCCGGTCAAGATTGTCGATCTCGCGAGGCAGATGATCCGGCTCTCCGGCTTCGCCGAGGGCGAGATTCAAATCGAGTACACCGGGCTGCGTCCGGGCGAGAAACTGTACGAAGAGCCGCTCGCTGATGCGGAGGAAAGCCTGCCTACGCCTCATCCGAAGCTCCGCGTCGCGCAGGCGCGCGCCCCCACAAATGGCAGGCTTCTCGCCGAGGTCGAGGAATGGCTAACCGGCCCCGCCGACCCTGCGCCGCTGCGCGTGCGAGAAAAGTTGCGCGCATGGGTGCCGGAGTATCTTGCGGGCGCGAAGCCGCCGTTCGGTGAGCCGCAGCCGCTTGCGCAAGTGCGGCCGTTGCGACCCGACGCCGCGGTAGCCGGACCGCCCCGACCCTGAAGCGCAAGCATCTCTGATGTGCGGCCTCGCTGGTTCTGTTGGCCCGGCAGCCGCCTCCGACGCCGTGCTTGCGCGCATGACCTCGCGCCTTGCGCACCGCGGCCCCGACGATGAGCGCTTCTACCGCGATGGGCCGGTGGCGTTCGGCTTTCGCCGCCTCTCGATCATCGATCTGGAAGGCAGTCCCCAGCCGATGAGCACGCCGGACGGCGAGCTCACGTGCGTGTTCAACGGGGAGATCTACAACTTCGCCAGCTTGCGCCGTGACCTCGCGGCACGCGGGCATGGATTTCGCACCAACGGCGACACCGAGGTGCTGCTTTATGCCTGGCGCGAGCATGGCGAGCGCATGCTCGAGCACGTGCAGGGAATGTTCGCTTTCGCCATCTGGGATCGTCGCGCGCAGCGGCTTTTTCTCGCGCGCGACCACCTCGGGGTCAAGCCGCTCTATTACCACTGGGATGGAAATACGCTTGTCTTTGGCTCGGAGCTGAAAGCGCTGATCGCTCACCCGGGCGTGAGCCGCAGCGTCGATCTGGACGCGCTCGGCCTGTATCTCGAAAGTCAGTACATCCCATCGCCGAAGACCATCTACCGATCGGTGCGCAAGCTGGAGCCCGGCCACGCGCTGACGGTGCAGGGCGGCACGCTATCGGTGCGCCAGTACTGGAGGCCGGATTACTCGAGCAAGTTCGAATTCGGCGAAGCCGAGGCCCTCGGTCGGCTGGAGAGCGAATTGCGACGCTCCGTGCAGAGCATGCTCGTTTCCGACGTACCGCTCGGCAGTTTTCTGTCCGGCGGGGTTGACTCGAGCTTGGTGAGCGCGCTGATGGCCGACATCGCGCAGCGGCCTATTGATACGTTCACGCTCGGCTTCCACGGAGAAACCGCCGCGAGCGAGCATACGCACGCTCAGCTCGTATCGCGGCACATCGGCGCGAAGAACCATGTGCTCATGCTCGACCCGTCCGACATGCTCGCCGCGCTCCACCAATGGACCGAAGCGTTCGACGAGCCGTTCGCCGATCCCGCGGCGCTGCCGACGATGCTGCTCGCGAAGCTGACCCGCCGGCACGTGACGGTCGTCCTGACCGGCGAGGGCGCCGACGAGGTGTTCTCCGGTTACCGCAACTACGCGACGCGGGTTCGCGAGGAGAGGATTTCGAAATTTCTCGGGGCGCGCGCGTCGCCGCTTCGCTATCTCGTGCGCGCGCTTCCGGCGCGCGCGCGTAAGGACCGGCTGGTGCGCGCGATCGGCGAGCCGCGGTCGCGGCGCTATGTCACGATCCCCATGGTGTTCGATCGGGCGCTCCATGCCGAGCTCCTCTCGGACGCCTTCCTCGCCGCGCGCGAGACCTGCATGGCGGACTACGCGGAGCGGTTCTTTGACGAATGCAACTCCAGCGAGTACATCGACAGGCTGATGTACGTCGACGCTCGCCTCTGGCTGCCCGACGACCTCCTGACCAAGGTGGACCGCGCAACCATGGCGTATTCGCTCGAGGCACGCGTTCCTTACCTCGACCACCGCTTTTTCGAGTTCTGCGCGCGCCTGCATCCTTCGCTCAAGCAGCGCGGCCGAACCGGAAAGTATCTCCTCAAGAAGCTTGCCGAGAAGCTGCTTCCCCCTGAGATCGTGCACCGTCCGAAGCAGGGCTTCTTTCCGCCGCTCACCGAATGGTTTTCCGGCCGCCTGAAGCTGGAGGCGCAATCCGCGCTTGCGCGCCTCGACGCCAGGAAACTGTTCCGGCGCGGCGCGCTGCAGACGTTGCTCGACGAGCACTACAGCGGAAGACGCACGCACTCCAACCGGCTTTGGGCGCTCTTCGTCCTGGAAAGCTGGTTCCAGCGTTACGCGCCCGACTTCGCGCTCTAAGTATGTGCGGCATCGGCGGGTTCTTCGCGCAGAGATCGGTCGCACCTCCGGTCGTCGACGCGATGCAGGCCGCGCTCGCGCCGCGTGGCCCGGACGCACGCCATGCGCAGCTGTGGGAGACGAACGGGCTTCTGCACGCGCGGCTTTCGATCATCGATCCGCGTCCACTTGCCGATCAGCCGATGGCGAACGAGCGCGGCGACATCTGGATCATCTACAACGGCGAGGTCTACGATTGGGAAGCCGCCGCCGCCGATCTGCGCGCGCGCGCGCCATTTCGCACGCGTTCCGACACCGAATTCATCCTGCGCGGCTACGAGGCGTGGGGCATCGACAAGCTCCTCGAGCGCCTGCGCGGCATGTTCGCCTTCGCCATTCTCGACCTCGCGAAGCGCAAGGTGTACTTGGCGCGCGACCGAATGGGCGAGAAGCCGCTCGTCTACAGCCTGATCGGCGGCGACCTGGCGTTCGGATCGGTGGTGCGCGCGGTTCTGCCGTTCCTGCCTCGCGAGAAACGCACGTTCTCGGCGGAAGCCATCGATGCCTACCTTGCGCATCGCTACGTTCCGGCGCCACGGACCATCTTCACCGGCATCGAGCGCCTGGAGAACGGCTGTTATCTCGAGTTCGACCTGGAGACGCGAACGCTGCTGAAGCGCCGTTATTGGCGACCCGCCGGGGCGACCGGCGACTGGCTTGCGGCGCTCGACGAATCGGTGCGCATGCGCACGGTCGCCGACCGGCCGCTGGGCGTGTTCCTCTCCGGCGGCGTGGATTCCACGGTTATTGCCAGCCGGCTTGCCAAGCAGCAGCTCACCTCGTACCAGGCGTTCACTGCTGCCTTCCCCGGCACGCACTTCGACGAGTCGGGAACCGCGCGCGAGACAGCGCGCACGCTCGGGCTGCGCCACGCCGAGGTTGTTATCCCGACCTCGATCGCCGAGGACTTCGAGAGGATCGTTGAGGGGCTGGATGAGCCGTTCGCCGACCCCTCCAGCTTTCCGACCTGGTACCTCGCGCGGGAAGTGAGCCACCATGCGAAAGTGGTGCTGGTCGGCGATGGCGGCGACGAGCTCTTCGGCGGTTACAAAAGGATCGCACAGCATCTGCGCTCGAGCTGGCGCAACGGGTTCACCCTGCCGTTTGCACTACGCCCTGCTTTGGACGGGCGCAAGCTGCGGACCGAACTCGCCATGGATTGGGATTCGGCGTACTCGCTGCGCTTCTCAGGTTTCACGCCGGCGCAGCGCGCTTTCCTGCAGCCGGGTGCGACAGGACGGGCGCCGTGCTACTGGAGGGGGCCCGACCAGGCCGCGACGGATCCCCTGGAGCGGCTGATGGCGGTGGACTTTGCCAACTACCTCCCCGAATACATCCTGCGCAAGGCCGACCTTTGCACCATGGCGCACGGGCTCGAGGCACGTGCGCCGCTCCTCGACCATCACTTCGTGGAGCGCGTGCTCGCGCTTCCCCGGAACCGGACATACACGCGACCGCCCAAGCTGCTTCTCCAGGCCGCCATGGATCCGCGCCTGCCCGCCGACTTCCTGCGCCGCAAGAAGCGCGGCTTCAACCCGCCGCTGCGCCACTGGCTGCGCTCCGACCTCGCCCCGCGCATGGACGCGCTCGGCGCGAGGCTCGAGCGCCTGACCGGCGGCCAGCTCGTCGCCGGTCCGGTCGATAGGTTCGTCGAGCACTACCGCCGCAATGCCGAACGCGCCGCCGAACAGGTGCTCCAGCTTCTCATTCTCGACTCGAGCCTCGCGCAGCTCGCGGCGCTACGCCATGGCTAGCCGCGCTCTGCCGCGTCTCTATACGCTGGCGCACGCCGCGACGCGCATGGCAGCGCCCGGGCGCCGCGAGCGACCCGTCGTGGTGCGCCGCATGCTGATCGTGCATCACCTCCTTCTCGGCGACACGATCATGCTGACGCCTTTACTGAAGAAGTCGCGCGCGCGCTTTCCCGATGCCGAGATCGTTCTGACCTGTCCGCCGGCGTTTGCGCCCCTCTATGCCGGCCGCCCGTACGGGGTGAAGGTCATGCCGCTCGACGCGCGTTCGTTCTCCGACCACCGGGCGCTCAGGAGAGCGGGTGGCTTCGACCTGGCGCTTGTACCGGGCGACAACCGCTGGTCGTGGCTCGCACGCGCCGCGGGCGCGCGCTGGGTCGTCGCTTTCGACGCGGACCGCGCCGGGTACAAGGAATGGCCGGTCGATGAGACGCGAAGAATGCCGGACCGGCCGATGGCTTGGGGAGAGATCGCTTCGCTTCTGGTGGACGGCGAGGCGCCCGCGCTTTTCTCGCCGGACGAATGGCCGGCGCCGCCTTATTCGCCTTACGAGCACCCGGTGGGGCGCTACTGTGTGCTTCACCTCGGCGCGAGCAGCCCGCACAAGTTATGGCCGGCGGAGCGCTGGCTGGCTGTTCGTGACTGGGCCGAGCGCGCCGGATACGAGGTGCTTTTGAGCGCGGGACGCGGCGAGGAGGCGCTACTCGCCCCGGTCGACCCGGACGGGCGCCGGAGCCGATTCGCAGGCCGCCTCGATCTCACCCAGCTCTGGCATCTGCTCAAGAACGCGGCGTTCCTGATATGCCCGGATACCGGCATCGCGCACCTCGCTAGACTCGTGGGCGTCCCGACCGTGGCGATCTACGGACCCGGGTCACCGGTGAGCACCGGCCCCGGCTTGTTCTGGGCCGCGAGCCCGTTCCGCGCCCTTTGGGACCCTGAAGTCGCCTGCCGCGATCAGGACCGTCTTTTCGAGCGCCGGCTGCCCTGGCTGCGACAGTGTTGGCGGGGTGTTGCAGAATGCGGCGATCCGGTCTGCATACGACGCGTCGGAGTGGACCAGGTGATCGAAGCGGTCGAAAGCTTGCTATGACGCATGTCGTCACGGTTGGAGAGGCAGAGGATCGCGACCCGCTTCTCAGAGCGCTGGCGGGCGCCGGATGCCGAGTGACGCACATCGGACTGTACGACATGCCGCCCGCGTTGGAGCCGCGTGAGCGCTGTTTGTACCTCGCCAATGCCTTCGGGCAGATCAAGCGGCCGTTCAAGCTCGCCCGGATCCGGCGCGCCCTCGCGCGCGCCGGCGTGCCCTATGTCTGGTGGAACCGCGACGCTCCGTGGAACTGCGCCATCAAGCCCTGGCGCAAGCCATTCGTTCGCTTCGCGCGACGCCCGGACATCCACCTCGCCCATTCGCTGCAGAGCATGGATCTCTTCGGCGCGCCTGCCATGTATTTTCCCAACGCCGCGGAAACCGACCGCTATAACCTCGCAGGCCGCTCGCTCGCCTCGTTCTATGCGCGGCAGAGTTACCGGTACGACGTCAGCTTCGTCGGCACATTGAATCCCGGTTTCAAGATGGTGCGCGACCGGGTCGCGTTCCTCGGTGAGCTTGGCCGGCGTCTCGCGCGTGACGGGATAAAGCTGCACCTTTTCGACACGAGCATCGGGTCCAGCCTTACGGTCGCCGATCACGTCAGGATCATCCAGGCAAGCCGCGTCAACCTGAGCGTGGGCGCGGTCTGCGACAGCCCGTTGCGCAGCTGGGGCATTCCGGAGCGCTGCTTCGGCATCGCCTCATGCGGCGGTTTTCTTCTCTGCGACGAGCGTCGGCACGCGAGCGACACGTTCCCGTACGACGCTTGGGTCCAGTTTTCGAACCTCGATCACTGCATCGAGCGCATCAAGTTCTATCTATCGCACTTGGATCTCGCCCGCGAAATCGCCGAGAGATTGCATCGAGCGGTGCTTGAGCACCACACCTACGCCGTGCGCGCGCGCGAG
>JAICPQ010000012.1 GCA_025929745.1 Burkholderiales bacterium
ATGTTCTGCTTGACGTAGAACTCCGGGTTGCGCGCCGCCTGCGGCGGGATCACGGCGTAGACGCCGTACACGTCCTCGCGCCGCATGTGCTCGTAGTAGGCGAGCAGATTGTTCGCGAAGCCCTTGAACACCGAAGGGTTCATGGCCATGCCAGTGACGAAGCTCGACACGTGATCGGGCGAACGCCCGAGGAGCCCGTGGCTCATGCGCGCGACCGCGCGGTGCAGGTCGGTTCTCTTCAGGAGGTCTTCACGCGTACGCGCTTTCAGGAAATAGGCGCTGTAGCGCTCGCCGTGCTCCTCGTACGAGAAGCGCCCGTCGGCGCGCTTCATGTCGTAGATCGCCGCCATGGAGCGCGCGCCGTTGCGGAACGCCGGGTGCGTGGTGACGTCGTCCACGCGCTCGGCGCCGATATAGACCACGCGCCCGTCGCGTAGCGACTCTAGGTGCTCACTTCCGCTCTTCAGCATAGTAGTGAATCTCGTGGAGGATGCAGCCGCCGCGCGAAGTGAACGGGCCGTGATGGACCCCCGGCGGACGGCAGGCGTAGGTCGGCGCGAAGCACTGCTGCCCGCCCTTACCCTGCTTGTCGTTGCCGACCACGAGGTCGCCCTGCACTACATAGACCTCTTCCCAGTGATCGTGCACGAAGGGCTCGGTGGAGAAAGCGCCGGGCTCGATCTTGAGAAGGCGCGTGCGGCTGCCCTTCTTCGCTTTCTCGTCCAGGTCGGACGCGAGAATCTTCTGGTAGAAGCCGCTCGGGTAGCCCGGCGGCACTTCCCAGCCATTGTTCAGATCGACGCTTACGAACTCGAGATGCTGCTTGGGCTTCATGCCGCCTCCTTCGCCTCCTGCAGTAGAACTTCGGTAAGCGCGACGGCGCGATCGCCGCTCGCCACGAGCCTGGTCGCGGCCGCGCGCAGCTCGCGGAAGCGCTTGGCGTCGAGCGACTCGAACAGCACGTCGTTGACCCGGCGCTGGTATGGCGCCATGCGCTCGAGCAGTTGAAATCCCCTGGAGCTGCAGCGCAGCCGCACGCGCCGCCCATCCGCGGGGTCCGAGCCCTTCTCGAGAATGCCCGCGGCGACGAGCTTGTTGGCCTCGATCGTGATGAAGGCGCCCGAGCGGTGCAGACGCGCGGCCACCTCGCCGACCGCGAGGCCGTCGGCGCGGCTCACCAGCATGAGGATTTCGTACTGAACACCCGAGATGCCCGCGATCGCGGCGAACGCATCGCGGCACGCGTCGAGCTTGTGGCCGTAGGCGATGAGGTCGTGGATCAGGCCGCGGAACTCGACATCCGAGCCGCGCGCGAGGAGCGCCGGGCGCGACACGGTAAGCGGCACCTTCTTGCGGGAACGGGCCATGCGCGCGAAAATTCTCTGCCCCGCGAATAGCTTTGTCAATTAGCTAAATGACCAAGGATCTGAGGCGCGCCGTAACGCTGCTGGAAAGCGGAGACTGGCGCGGCGCGCACCAGATCGTGCAGGCCGACGAGGAGTCGCGCCACGCCTGCTGGGCGCACGCCATCGTGCACGTCATGGAAGGCGATCTGGCGAACGCGCGCTACTGGTACCGGCGCGCCGGGCGCGCCTTCAGCGCGGATGCGGGCGCGGAAATCCGCGCGCTCGGTGAATCCCTGGAGCTTTGAGGTCGGCGAAACCTACGCCGTCGCGCACGACGAGCTCCCCCCATTGTGGCTCGACGTACGCGACGGCTTCGGCCTAACCCCCCACGATTCTCCGGACCTCCTGCGCTGGGAAGCGCGCTGAGATCCACGGCGCAAGGATAGTGCACCGGGCCGGCGCGATGGCCGCCTATGACAAAAACTTCCAGTCAGGAAAAGTAAGGGTTGTCACCCGCCCCAAAAACGGGCGACTTCCTGCGCCGGCATCGGGCGCGCGAAGAGATAGCCCTGGGCGTGCTCGCAGCGCAGGGCGCGCAGAAACGCGGCCTGTTCCTCGGTCTCTACGCCCTCGGCGACCACGGTGAAGCCGAGCGTATGCGCCATCTCGATGATGGTGCGCACGATCGTGGCATCCGCCTTGTCGCTCGCCATGTCCTTGACGAAGGAACGGTCGATCTTGAGCGACGAAAGCGGGAAGCGGGTGAGGTAGGCGAGGCTCGAGTAGCCGGTGCCGAAGTCGTCGATCGCGATGCGCAGGCCTGCGTCGGCGAGCGCGCGCATGACGCGGATGGCGTGATCGGGATCCTGCATCAAATGGCTCTCGGTGATCTCCAGCTCGAGGAGCGCCGGACTGACGGCAGCGCCGGCGACGAGCTCCTTGATGCGCACGTCGAGGTCCTGCTGGCGGAATTGCCGCGCCGAAAGGTTGACGGAAATCGGACCGACGGTGAGGCCGGCGGCCTGCCAGCGCTTCAAGTCCTCGCAGGCGCGCCGCATGACCCACTCGCCCACCTGCACGATGAGCCCGGTCTCCTCGAGCACCGGGATGAACTCGACCGGCGAAACGATGCCGCGCTCCGGATGCTTCCAGCGCAGCAGCGCCTCGGCGCCGCTCGCCCGGCGCTCGGCGAGGTGGAACTTTGGTTGGTAAACCAGCATGAATTCGTCGCGTTCGAGCGCCCTGCGCAGCTCGTTGCCCAGCTGCGCGCGCTGGCGCGAGCGCTGGTTGATGTCGGCGGTGAAGAATTGATAGGCGTTGCGCCCGGATTGCTTGGCGCGGTACATCGCGGCGTCGGCCGCGCCGAGCAGCGTCTCGGCATCGGCGCCGTCAGCCGGGAACGCGGCGATGCCGACGCTCGCGGTGATGAAAACTTCGTTGCCATGCACCTCGACCGCACCCGCCAGACGATCGAGCACCTTCTGCGCGATGAGCGCCGCGTCCTCCGGGCGCGCCAGATCGGCGAGCACAATGGCGAATTCGTCGCCGCTGATGCGCGCCACCGTGTCGCCGGTGCGCACGGTGGACTGCAGGCGCACCGCGACTTCCTTGAGAAGCGCGTCGCCGCCAGCGTGGCCGAGCGTGTCGTTCACCATTTTGAATTCGTCAAGGTCGATAAAAAGCGCGGCGAGCGGCGCATTGCGGCGCTTCGCCTGCATGATCATCTGCGAGAAGCGGTCGGCAAGCAGCGTGCGGTTCGGCAGCCCGGTGAGCGGATCGAACTGCGCGAGGTAGGCGAGGCGCCCCTCGCTATCAATGCGCTGCAACGCGGTGGCGAGCACGCTCGCCGTGGCTTCGATGAAGTTCAGTTCCTCCGCGCCGAACGCGTCGCGAGTCTTGTAGCAGGCGCACAGGACGCCGCGCACTTTTTCGTCGCTTCGCACCGGCACGAGCGCCGCGCTGCCCATGCCGCGCGCCCACGGCACGGGCAGATGCGCGCCCTCGGCGACAAGCCGCGTTCCCGCCCGCATCGCCTGGATCATCGGGTCATCCGGCCCGCCGCTGATCACCCCGGGCCCGGCGCCGACAATGCCTACGACCGCGCGCACCACGAGCTCACCCGCGCCGCGGCCGGGTTCGAAATACGCCACCGCTTCGGCGCCGAGCGCCTCTAGCGCCGCTTGCACCGCTTTCTCGACCAGCTCGGCCGCGTCGGACTTGACGAGCGCCGCCTGTCCGAAGCGCGCCACGCGCTCCTGATAGCGTAGATGTGCCGCCTGGCGCTGCTCGGCGCGTTTTCGCTCGGTGATGTCGCGCGATATGGTGACGACGATCCAGCCGTCTTCGGAGCGCAGCGCGCGCCGATGGGTCTCCGCCCAGCCCATGCGGCCGTCTTTCGACGTATAGGAACTTTCGCTGCGCATACCGGTGGCGCCTTCGGCGATGACGGCGTCGTACTCGCGCTCGAGCTGTTCGCGGGGCGTGTTGAGCACGTCATGCGGACCGAGACTAAGGAGCTCCCCGCGCGTGAGCCCGAGCCATTCGCAGCCGACCTTGTTCACGTCGACGAAGCGCATGCTGCCGCGGTCGGCGAGGTAGATCGCGTCGAGCGACATATCCATGGCTGCGCGGAAGCGCTGCAGATCCTCCGCGCGCCGGCGCTGCTTCTTCTCGGCTCTCTTGCGCATGAGGAACTGGCCGACCTGGCTGCCGATGATGCGCGCGGCCTGCAGCAGGCGCGCGTCGGACTCGCGCGCGTTCGGGCTCGAGAAGCTGAGCACACCCAGCCTGCGCCCGTCGGAGCTCACCGGGAAAACGAATGCGCCACCGTCGAGAAACGTCCCCGAGGCGCCCGAGGCGCGCGGATCTTTGCTGACGTCACGCACCCAGAGCGCTTCG
Source organism: Burkholderiales bacterium (assembly GCA_025929745.1). Classification (GTDB taxonomy): domain Bacteria; phylum Pseudomonadota; class Gammaproteobacteria; order Burkholderiales; family SG8-39; genus SCGC-AG-212-J23. The sequence goes on from JAICPQ010000012.1 coordinate 4,245, forward strand.
CCGGTATCCCAGACGATCCCCGAGAGCCCGCGGCCGCGCTGGTAAACCATGGCGCGCGACCGCTCGAGAAAGCGCTCCACTCTAGGATCGCGCTGTCCCCAGGCCTCGGCAAAACGCAGCACGCCGGCGTCGGCATCCACGGCGAAATAGCGGCCGCACGGCCAGCCCTGTGTGGTGCACACGGCCCGGATCACCTCGCGGATCCCGGCGTTCGCGCTCGGCGCCTCGGCGAGGCAGCGCGTGACCTCGTGCTCGAGCGCGAGCAGGTTCTCTTCGCGCTTGCGCGCGGTGATTTCCTTGCCGACACCGCGATATCCCGTGAACATCCCGGCGGCGTCAAACACCGGCTCGCCGCTGATGGAAAGGTGCCGCTCGACCCCTTCGGCGTCGATGCGCGCGATCTCGAAGTCGCGGAACGGAAGGTGCGCGTCCATGGAAGCGATTTCCCAGCGCGTCTTCCCAATCTCGCTGCCCGGCGCATTGATGGCCTGCGCGCTGCCGCCCTGCGTGGTGCGCACGAGCCGGTGGTTAGCATCGGTCTCCCAGTAGAAGTCGGCGGAGAGGTCGGTCAGGCTGCGGAAGCGCGCTTCGCTTTCCCGCAGCGCAAGCTCGGCCACGATGCGATTGGTGACGTCCTTGGCGATGCCGTAGTAGCCGGCGAACGCACCCTGCGCATCGAAAAACGGCTGGCCGTTGACGCTGACGTAGCGCATCTCACCGTTCTCGCCGTGCCGGCGCAGCAGGAGATCCTGGAAAGGCTGCCGCGCCTCGAGCACGCGCCGGTGCTCGTCCCAGGTCTGGCCCAGAATTTCGGTGCGCGGCAGCTCCCAGCGGCACAGGCCGACGTGGGCTTCCGGGGTGATGCCGCCGCGCGCATCGCTCGCGCCGCTCGTGCTGACGAAGCGAAGCTCCGCATCCTGCTGCCAGTACCAGTCGGACGAGAGCTCGGTCAGCGCGCGGAAGCGCTGCTCGCTCTCGCGCAGTGCGCGCTCAGCTTCCAGCCGGCGCGCTTCACGCTTGAAGTTCTCGAGGGCGAAGCAGATGTTGGCGGCGAGGCGCTCGAGCAGCGCAACCAGCTCCGGGCTGAATGCGTTGCGCTCGGCGTGCTGCAGCCCGAAGGTTCCCGCGAGCTCTCCATCCACGCGCAGCGGGAAAACCGCCGCGGAGCCGACCTCATACATCGTGGCATCCGGGCTGCGGTCGTTGCTGATTGCCGGCACGCCGTTCCGGCACGCCCGGGAAACAAGGGTGCTCGCACTGCCGTCGAGCGAAGGCGGGTCAGGCTCGTCGGCGAGCGCGGCCGGGCCGCTCGCCGCAGCGCGCCGTAGCGCTTGCGTCGCCGCGTCGAGCTTGTACACCACGCCGAGCAGGAAGCCGCCCGCCTCCACCGCGATCTCGCAAGCGCGTTCCAACGCCTCGTCGGCCGAGCGCGCGCGCAGCACCGCTTCGTTCGCCGCGCCGAGCGCGGCGTACATGCGGCCCAGTTGCACGAGCCGCTGCTCGTTGCGTTTGCGCGCCGTGATGTCGCGGCCGATGCCGCGGTAGCCCGTGAAGGCGCCGTTCGCGTCGAACACCGGGTCTCCGCTGAGCGAAACCCAAACCGAGCCGTCGGGCGAAGGCCGTTCGAGCTCGAAGTCGCGGAACGGCTCATGCCGCTCGAGCTGCGCCCGATGGCGCGCCCAATCGGCCGCGCTCAGGTTGAGCGCCGGCTGATCCCAGCGCCTGCGCCCGAGGTACGGAGACATATCCAGGCCGGTCTTGCGGATGCTCGACATGTAGCTGAGGCGAAACTGCGCGTCCTGCTCCCAGTACCACTCGCTCGAGAGGTCGAGCAGCCGGGCGATGCGCGCCTCGCTCTCGCGCAGCGCTCGCTGGATGTCGGACTGGATCGTGGCAAGGCGGACAAGGCGCTCGAGCGCGGCGGCGCTGACCTGGTCCTTGGTGAGGAAGTCGTAGGCGCCGGCCTCGAGGCAGGCTTCGCGAAGCGCCGGGTCCTGATCGGCGGTAAGCACCATGATCGGCTGCGACGCCGCCGGCGCGAGCGCACGCACAGTCTCGACGCCGGTGGAATCGACGACGTTCAGGTCGGCGATGATGAGGCCGAAGTTGTCCGAAGCGAGCTTGACGAGCGCCTGAGAAAGACGATCGACCACTTCGACGTGCGAGGACACGGAGCGCATGGCGCGCAACCGGGTACGCAGCAGCTCGGCGAAATCGGGATTGTCTTCAAGAAGGAGGATGCGTACCGGCTCGCGCGCGGTCTCCCTTTTCTTGAACTCGGGCTCCCGGATCATTTCATCCCCCGGCGCGAGGATGCCGAGGGGAAGCCGCGCCCGCTATCAGGGAATCCCTGAGCCTTTACAAGGGTTTGCAACCATTAGTTAACGTATGGACTGAGAACTCCATCACGCCGGATTAGTCCACCTTGGCCCCGGACGCCTTGACCACAGGCCCTAACTTGGCGATCTCCGCGGCCGTCGCCTGTTCGAAGGCGTCGGGCGACATGGTGATGGGGTCAGCGCCGATGTTTGCCCATACGGGCTGCATCTCCGGAGCCTGCACCGCGCGGGCGAACTCCGCGTTCAGCCTGCGCACCAGCGCGCGATCCATCCCCTTGGCGGCGAGCACGCCCGAGTAAAGCACGATCTCGAAGTTCGGCAGGCCGGACTCGATCATCGTCGGCACCTCCGGCACCGCGCCGCTTCGCTTGGGCGTGGTCACGCCGAGCGGACGCAGCTTGCCCGCTTTGACGTTGGAGATCGCCGGCGGCATGGTGGAAAACACGAACGTAACCTCGCCGCCCAGGATCGCCGCGGTCGCCGGGTTGCTGCCTTTGTACGGCACATGCAGCGCGTCAACGCCAGCCGCGCTTTTGAGCATCTCCGCCGAGAGGTGGACGATCGTCCCATTGCCGGAAGATCCGTAGGAGTACTTGCCCGGATTCGCCTTCAAGAGCGCGATCAGTTCCTTCACGCTACCCGCCGGCGTGGACGGATGGACCACGAGCATCAGCGGCGTCGAGGCCACCATCGCGACGTAAGTGAAGTCCTTGATCGAGTCGTACGGAAGCTTGCTGTAGAGATTCGCGTTGATGGCGTGCGTAGTGATGTCCTGCAGCCACAGCGTGTAACCGTCGGGCGCCGACTTGACCGTAAAGTCGCCCGCGATGGTCGTGCCGGCGCCGGGTTTGTTCTCGACGATCACCTGCTGGCCGAGCTGCTTGGAGAGCGGTATCGCGATCGCCCGGCCGAGAACGTCGGAGATTCCGCCGGCGGCGAAACCGACCACGAGTCGCACCGGCTTGTTGGGATAGTCGCCTTGCCCGAACACCACGCCCGACCACGCCAGCAACACGAACAAGAGCGCTTTCATGAGAGTCCTTTCATGGCATGCCACAACGCCTCGACTTCGCGTTGCTCGACGCCGTTGGTAATGAAAACGAGCGCCGCCTCGCCCTTCGCCACGGGCCGCAGGCGATCGAAAACATGGCGCACGCCCTGCACGAGAACCAGCCCCTCCTCTACCGGCACCACGCCCTTCACGCGAAGCAGGTCCTTCCCGCGCAATTCGACCAGCGTCGCCAGGAAATGCTGGAGCAGCGCTTTGAGCACCGGCTGCTCGAACCTCATCGAGAAGCTACGGATCGCGCTGTCATGCGCCGCGGCGCAGAAAACCTGGTCTGTCCCTGGTTTCGCGTCGAGGAGGCGCTTGGCCTCCACCTTGCCGAAGCGCGCCGGGATGCATTCGACCGCCGGATTAAGCGCCCGGATCTCCGCTTCGACTGGAGCGAAATCTTTCGCCCGGTCCGCTTTGGAAAGCACCACCACGTCGGCGGCGGCGATCTGGCTGCGAGCGATTCCCATCGACGCCTTGCGCGCTTCGGGATCGGCCGCGTCGACCACGGTCACAATAGGTCCGAGCTTGAAGTCGCGCGTGAGCGCGTGGTCGGAGTAGAGCGTCTGCGCGACCGGTCCCGGATCGGCGAGCCCGCTCGTCTCCACGATTACGCGATCGAAGCCGGCGATCTCGCCCCGGCGCCGGCGCATCGCCGCACCCATCAGCGCCTCCTCAAGGTCGCCGCGTACATGGCAGCAGAGGCACCCGTTTGGCAGCGCGACGGCGGCCTCGGTGGAGTTCTCTACGAGCGCGTGATCGACCGGCACGTCGCCGAACTCGTTCACAATGACAAGCGAGTCGCGCTCCTCCCTCAGGAGCTCGTTCACCAGCGTCGTCTTGCCGCTGCCGAGGAACCCGGTAACCACGACGACCGGCGTTCGCCCGTCGGGCTTCACACTTTCATTTCCAGGCAATAAAGGCCGCCGCCGCCGCGGTCCACCGTGAACACGATGCCGCGATCGTCGACGAAGACGTCGTTCAGCTGCGCGGCGCCGGTCCTGGAGTTCTCCGGCGTCGGCGGCACGAAATAGGCGATCTCGCGCGGGGAATACGGGTCGCTCACGTCGTAGGCGCGCACGCCGCCGTTAAAGAACGTGCCGAGCACGATGTCTTCCGAACGCCAAGCCCCCGGTACCGGCGTGTTCTCGTGCAGGTTGTGCGCGCCGAAGCGTCCGCCGCGGTTCCGGAAAGAATCGAGCGGCGGCATCGGCAGCGTGGAAATGCTCACGAGATGCTTTTCGTCGCGTGCGTCGATGAGCCACACGAGCTTCGGATGATCGGCCGCGTTGTCCTTCACTGATTCGTCGCTCACCACGAGCAGCCCCTTGCCAAAGAAGGGCAGCGCGGTGTGATTGAAGCCGTTGTACGGCGGCGAATTGGTCCAGCGCGAGATCATCTTCGGCCGCGCGCGGTCGGAAATGTCGATCACCATCACGCCGCCGTCGATGTAGGCGAGGTAGCACCGATCGGGACGCTCGGGATAGACGTTCGTGTTGTGCGCGCGGAAGCCGGCGTCGAACTTGGCCGGCAGGCGCTCGGGCGGCGGCGCGTCGTCGCCCTCCATCGTTCCCGGCAGGTGCCAGCGGCCCACTGCCACGGGCTTCGCCGGATTCGCCACGTCGACGATGCGGTAGATCTGATCGTCCTTGGGGTTGCGCGGTTTCAGCTCCGGATCGGCGCACGCCATGTGCACCGTCTTCCCGTCCACGAACCAAAGCTGGTGGCAGCCGCGCGAATGCGGACCCGAAGCATCGAAGAACGAGATGGATTTCGGCTTCTCCGGCTTGGAGATGTCGAAGAGCTCGAAGCCCGCGGGCTTCAGCCCGAACTTGGTCACCTGATAGGCCACCGCCATCAAGTCACCCGCAACCTCGAGAGAATTCGAGCGCATCTGCGCGTGCGCCAAGTCCGTCTGCACGATCACCTTGGGCGAGCGCGGGTCGCTCACGTCGACCGCGGTGAAGTTCTTCGGCGCGCTTTCGTGCGCTAGCCAGAGCACGCGGCGGCCGTCGCGCGCGAGCTGCATTGACATGCCCTCGCCCATGCCACCGAAACCGTTCAGCGTGTGCTGGGCGAGAAGCTTCATGTTGAGGAACATGGCCCTAAGATATCATCGCCACGATGCGCTTCTTCCTCTCGCTGCTCCTTTCATTTTCCTGTTTCGCTGCGCACGCCTGGCCTACGAAACCGGTGCGCCTCATCGTCGCCTATCCGCCCGGCGGCGGCATCGACGTGCTGGCGCGCCAGCTCGCCGACAAGCTGACTGCGGTTTGGGGACAGCCGGTGGTGGTCGAGAACCGGCCTGGCGCCAACACCATCGTCGCGACTGACGCCGTGGCGAAGGCCGCGCCCGACGGCCACACCGCCCTCATGACGACGGACGCAACGTTCTCGATCAACCCGCACCTTTACGCAAAGTTGCCCTACGACGCGCAGCGCGACTTCGCGCCGGTGACGATGCTGGTGCTTCTGCAGCAACTGCTGGTCGCCCACCCGTCGCTTCCCGCGAACACGGTTCCCGAGCTCGTCGCGCTTGCCAAGGCGAAACCCGGTGCGATCAACTATGCCTCCTACGGCAGCGGCAGCCAGCCGCATCTCGCCGGCGAGATGCTGAAGAACAAGGCCGGCATCGACCTCGTGCATGTGCCGTACAAGGGAATCTCACTCGCCGTGCCCGCGGTCATGGCGGGCGAAGTGCAGCTCACCTTCGCCGGCATCGCCACCTCGATGCCGCAGCTTAAGGCCGGGCGCATCAAGGCGCTGGCAATCGGCGGAGCGTCGCGCTCACCGCTTCTGCCGCAAGTGCCCACGTTCACTGAGCTCGGCCTTCCCGAGGTCGAGACGCATGCCTGGTTCGGCCTCTTCATCCCGGCCGGCTCGCCCACGGAGGCTGTGACGCGCATTTATCAGGACGCGAAGAAGATCGTCGAAGAGCCCGCGTTCCGGGAGAAAGAGCTCATTCAGAGGGGCTACGAGGTCGTCGCCAGCTCGCCGGAACAGTTTGCCAACTATCTAAAGAAGGACAGCGAAAACCGCGCTCGCGCGGTAAGAATCTCGGGAGCCAAGGCGGAGTAACGCCTGGACACTGTTTACGTCGATCCTGCGCCAAGGCTCGCGGTCTCGGTCGCGGGCGATGGCGAGCTTGTCCTTTTTCTCCACGGCATCCGCGGCAACCGGCGCAACTGGGCTGGACAGATTGAATTTTTCCAGCGCTACTTCCGCGTAGTCGCGCCCGACGCGCGCGGCTATGGCGATTCGGATGATTACGAAGGGCCGCTCACCTTCGACGATTTCACGGGCGACGTGCTGCGCGTGGCCATGCACCTCGGCGCGGGAAAGTTTCACCTCGTCGGTCTTTCGATGGGCGGACGCGTGGCGCGCAACGTGGCGCTCGCGGCGCCGGAACGAGTGCGCTCGCTCGTGCTCATCAGCACGCACCCGGGCTTCGATTCGATGACGCCAGACGCGGTGAAGCAATTCGTCCAGGAGCGCCGCTCGTATACCCCGCAGAGGCTGCGCCGAATCCTCGGCAGCGGAGCGAGCGATGCCGCCTACCAGGAGCTCCTCGACAGCGTGGCGCGCATTCACCAGGCGTCGTACGAGAAAACGCTCGAAGCCTCGGTGAGCCAGGACCGTGCCGCGCCGGTCGAAAAAATCACCGCGCCCACCCTCGTCGTGGCCGGGGAAGAGGACACCGTGTATCCGCCCGAGCTCGCGCAGGAGCTCGCGCGGCGAATCCCTAGAGCCGAGCTCCTCATCTTCGAGCGCACAGGCCACCTCGCCAACCTCGAGCAGCCCGAGCGCTTCAACCGCGCGCTTTTCGATTTCCTTGGCCGCCAGCGCAGCCGGATGAAATAACATCCCTCCTCCGCAAAAGGAGGAACTCATGGCAGCGACAAAAAGGGTGGCGCTCGTGACGGGCGCCGGCAGCGGCATCGGCAAGTCCGCCGCGCTCGCGCTTCTGAAGGACGGCTACTACGTCGGCCTGGTCGGACGGCGCAAGGAACTACTCGAAAAAACGGCCGGCGAGTCCGGCGCCAAAGAGCGCGCCCTGGTGCTCGCCGCCGACATCACGAGAGATGATGAAGTCGCCAAGGTATTTTCCGAGATCAAGGAGAAGTGCGGCCGCCTCGACGTCCTCTTCAACAACGCGGGCATCGGGGCGCCCGCCGTGCCGATGGAGGACCTGCCGATCGAGAAGTTCCGCGAGGTGGTGAACATCAACCTCGTGGCCATGTTCATGTGCACGCAGCACGCCATCCGCATCATGAAGGCGCAGCACCCCAAAGGCGGGCGCATCATCAACAATGGCTCAATCTCGGCGCACGCGCCGCGACCCATGTCGGTCGCCTACACGTCAACCAAGCATGCGGTCACCGGCCTCACGAAGTGCATCTCGCTCGACGGTCGCAAGGACGACATCGCCGGCTGCCAGATCGACATCGGCAACGCGCTCACCGAACTTGCCGCGCGCATGGCGAAGGGCGTTCCGCAAGCCGACGGCTCGATCAAACCCGAGCCGCTAATGGACGTGAAGCACGTCGGCGACGCGGTGCTGCAAATGGCCAACCTGCCGCTCGACGTGAACGTGCAGTTCATGACGATCATGGCCACCAAGATGCCCTTCGTTGGCCGCGGCTAGCTTTCTCGGTTCCCCCCTGCCAAGGGAGGGTGGCGAGCGGGGGTCCGAATTAGTATCTCGGGCCGACGTGCTCCGTGCTCGTCTTCACCGACTCCACCGCCGTCCCTGCCGTTCGAATGACGACTTCATACCGGCGCTTCGTAGCAGCCATCGGTGTCGCGTCCTCGCGACCGCACCAGAGAAGAGTTCCCTGCGCATCTCTGCCCTGCTGACAGTAGAACCGGTCTTTCTCCAGTAGGATCTGCGCGTCTGCCACCCGAGCGCCCGGTCTGATGAACGTGGCGATCCTTTCTTGGAAGCCAGCATCGTCCCTGGGGAGCACTGCGAGCTCACCTGCATCTGCAGGTAACGCTGTTACTAGAACGAGTCCGGCAACGGCGTGCCGAGGGATTCTCATGCCGCACCTGATTTCCGCGCGCTTCTCGCACGGCACCGACGGAGTAGACGGTGGCCGTCAACGACACGCTGTTAAAGGGCAACAGGAACAATAGAACAACGGTATCCCCACCCCTAAGGTCAAAGACCACAAACTGGCAACGGCGGGGTGAAGCTTTATCAGTCCTTCATCTGGAAGCGTAGTCGCATCGTCAGCGGACCCTCTTGCCCGGGTACGGCGAGCAATGGATATGGCTGCGCGCGCTGGATGGCTCGCCTCACGGCCGCGTCATAGGCCGGAAAGCCGCTGCTCGTTAACGTCCTCAACCCCGTCACCGCGCCGTTGTCGGACAGCACGACCTCGACAAGCGCGCTCGCAGAATCCGGCACATTACGGGGCACTTCCAGGTTCTTTCTCACCATGCTTCGGATCACCGCGGCGTATGCCGCCTGATCGGCGTAGACCGCCGGCTCGTTGATGCTTGGTGCGGAAGCAGCTTCCCCGAGTGGCCGGGATGCGACCTGCGGAGGTGCGACCGCCTGCGTGCGCGCAGCGGTGGACTCAGGTTGTTGCGGCGGCTGCGGTGGTTGCGGCGGCTGCGGTTGTTGCGCCGGCTGCGGTGGCTGCGGTGGTTGCGGTGATTGCGGTGCCTGTTGTGCGCAGGAGCACAGAAGCAACGCCGCGCTGAGCGCATAGCTGCGATGCATGAGCATCGGGCGATTGTAAATACGTTGCTTTACGCGGGCTGCAGCGCCTAGACTGCCGCCGTGGTGCCAAAGGGGATGTGGGTGCTGCTGGCCGCAGCTGGGCTGTGCACAGAGCTCGCGCTCGCCCAGTCGCCGAAGTTTTCCTATCCGCCCGCGCGCAAAGCCGAGCTCACGGAAGAGCTGTTCGGCGTCAAGGTGTCCGATCCTTACCGCTGGATGGAGGAATCCGGCTCGGCGGAGCTAAACGACTGGCTGGCAGCGCAGGGCCGCCTTACGTCTGGTTACCTAGGCGAGTTGCCGCTGCGCGCGCACTTCCAGAAGCGCATCACCGAGCTGTGGAACTACTCGAAGACATCCATCCCGGTCGTCGAGGGCGGGCGCCTGTTCTATCGCCGCAACGAGGGTCTCCAGCACCAGAGCGCGATCTACATGCGCGAAGGGTTCGACGGGCGGCGCCAGCTGGTACTCGATCCCAACGCGATGTTCCCCGACGGCGCGACGGCGCTAGCCGACTTCCGTCCGTCGCCCGACGGCCGGCTCATCGCCTATGCGCTCGCCGAAGGCGGCGCCGACTGGCGCACGATCCGCGTGCGCGATATCGCGAACGGCCGCGAGCTGCCCGATGAAGTGAAGTGGGTACGGTTCTCGTGGCTATCGTGGACCCGGGATAACAAGGGCTTCTTCTACTCCCGGTTCCCCGAGCCGCCGAAAGGCCAGATGCTGCACGCCGCGCTGGGCGGCCAGGCCGTCTATTACCACCGCCTGGGAACGCCGCAGTCGGAGGACGCGCTGATCATCGAGCGTCCCGATCTCAGCCGCGGCCTGCTCGCCGCCTGGGTGCCGAGGCAGGGGCGCTATCTGCTCATCCGCCTGGCGGAAGGCGCGGGAACGGTAAACCGCCTCTATTACGTCGACATGGGCGATCCGGAGCGGCCGGACGTCAAGGCGCCGGTGAAGCCTCTCGTCGAGGACGACGGCGCGGAATACACCGCGCTCGGACACTTCGGCTCGACCCTTTACGTGAAGACCGACGAGAACGCTCCCAACCACAAGATCATCTCGATCGACCTGAATAACCCGCGGCGCGAGACATGGAAGACGGTAATTCCCGAGGCGAAGGATGCGATGCGCATCGCCAGCTTGTTTACCGGGCAGATCGTCGTCGAGTACCTCTCGGATGTGCAGAGCCGCCTCGCCGTTTTTGACGCTGCGGGTCAGCCGCAGGGCGAGATTCCGCTGCCGGACGCGGGCTCGGTGACCGCAGTGGGCGGCCAGCGCTCGGGACGGATCTTCTTCGAGTTCTCTTCTCCCCTCTATCAGCCGACAGTGTTCCGCTACAACCCGCGGGACGGCAAGGTAACTGCGTTCGAAGCGGCGAGCGTGCCGATTGACGTGAGCAAGTACGAAACGCGACGCCTGTTCGCCGTCTCGAAGGACGGTACGCGGGTGCCTTTCTTCGTCACGGCGCGCAAGGATCTCAAGCTGGACGGGACGAACCCAACCCTGCTCCATGCGTACGGCGGCTTTTCGATCAGCCTTCTTCCGGTCTACCGTCCGCAGGTGGTGGCCTGGCTCGAGCTCGGCGGCATTTGGGTCAGCGCCAACATTCGCGGCGGCGGTGAGTACGGCCGCGAGTGGCATCGCGCCGCCCGCGTCGAGAAAAGGCAGAACGCGTTCGACGACTTCATCGCGGTCGCCGAGCACCTGGTGAAAGAGAAGTACACCTCGCCGGCCAAGCTCGCCATCTGGGGAAGGTCGAACGGCGGGCTCTTGGTGAGCGTGGTCTCGCAGCAGCGGCCGGAGCTCTACGCCGCGGTGGTTTCCGGCGTGCCGGTCACCGACATGCTGCGCTTCGATCGCTTCACCGGCGGCCGCGCCTGGATCCACGAATACGGCTCGCCGCGCAATCCCGCGCAGTTCCAGAACCTGGCGCGTTACTCGCCGCTTCACAACGTCAAGCCCGGTACCTGCTATCCCGCGACACTCGTGACGACGGCCGAATTCGACGACCGCGTCGTGCCGAACCACGCCTATAAGTTCGCCGCCGCGGTTCAGGCCGCGCAGCCCTGCCCTCGTCCGGTGCTGCTGCGCTACGAGCAAAAGGCGTCGCACGGCTACACGCCGACCCAGCGGTGGATCGCAGAGCTCGCCGACGTCTGGGCCTTCGCCGCCGAGCACACCGGCATGCGGCGGCCCGCGCTAGCGCACTAGCTGCGGCAAGGGTTGTCCTGCGTTACTCGTGCTGCAGAATGTTGATCAATTTTCCGAATGGATCGCGCACAAAAAATCTACGCACTCCCCACGGCTCACTCGCCGGGCCGTATTCGATCGCGATTCCCGCCTCGCGCACCCTCGTCAGAGCGTCGTCAAGATCGTCGACTTCAATCGACATCTCCGGGACAGCTGTGCCAGAACCGCCTTCTGACATCACGCTAACCTGAATCGTCATCTTTGCGTTCGAACCGTAGGTCCGTATCCAGCCAAGATCCATAAGCACCTTGAGCCCGAGAATGTTCTTATAGAAAGCGGTTGCCTTCTCTATGTCCGCACTCGCGACATTTGAGACGATGCGCTTGACCTTCATCGATGCGACCGCCGAGTCAGCGGGTCAACTCAGATGTGCTCGCGGATCCAGGCGGCGGTTTTGGCGGCGCCGCCGAAGCTGTAGAGGTGCACCCCGACCAGGTTGCTCTGCTCGCGCTGCAGGCTGTAGCGCGCGAGTGCGACGAGCTGGTCCTTCGGATCGGAGTTGGTGACGAGCCGCGCGATACCGGTGCCGAGCGTCTTCAGTGCGCGCAGCGAGACGCTGACGCCGCAGCGCTGCGCGTAGCGCGCCAGCGCGGCCGGGTCGGTGGGGCCAGCGACGCCGGCGTAGACCGAAACTTCGGAAGCGGTGCGCGCGAGGCCGGCGCAGTATTCGACCACGCGGTGCGGCGCGAACGAGAACTGCGTGACGACGTAGATGCCGAGGCCCTGGTCGCGCGCGAGGCGGCGCTTTTCTTCGAACGCCTCGATGAGCGCGGTGGCTGAGATGCGCGGATGGCCTTCCGGGTATCCGGCGACGCCGATCTCGCGGATGCCGGAGTCCCGAAGCATTCCCGAGCGCAGGATCTGCAGGCTGTCGCTAAAGGGACCTTTCGGCTTGTCTTCGTCGCCGCCAAGCAGGAGCACTCGGTGAACCCCATGGCGCGCGACCGCCTCTTTGAGGAAGGAGCGGAACTCCGCTTCGTTGAGGATGCGGCGGGCGGAGACGTGCGGCACGGGATCGAGGCCGGCGGCGCGCAACGCCGCGATCGCTTCGAGCGTGCGCGAAAGCGGCAAGCCGGGAAGCGACGGGATATACACGCACGTATTCGTCGGTAGCTGGCTCGAAACTTCGCCCGCGCGGTGGAGCTCGCGCGGCGAAATCTCGAGCGAGCCCGCGACGAGCAGTTCGGAGATGCGCGCCTGCACGCCCTGCTCAGTCGCGCTTGCGGGAAACGACATAGGACTCGTCGAGAAACCAGAGGCTGCCATGTTTTTGCAAGACCTCGCGCGTAGCGTCCAGGTAGCGGGTGTCGCGCAGGACTTCGGAGAGCCGCACGTCGTCCATCTGCGCGACATAGATGGCGGCGTTCCACGCGGCGAACAGCGTCGAGGTGCCGATGCTCGCCGAGATCTCGGTGGGCAGCGTGTGCATCTCGTAGCGGAAAAGGGCGCGCGCGTCGGCGTAGGCGTTGAAGTTGTAGTGCCGCGCCTCCTTGCCGAGCTGGCTCTTGGTGGCTCGCAGGATGTCGTGGCGCGTCTGCGTGTACGGGTTCTCACCCGGCCAGACTTTCTGAATGATCTCCAGCCCCGGGTCGTCGCCGTGCGAGTGGATGCCGAGCAGCCTGCCGCCCTTGCCAAGCGCGCGCACCAGCGGCGCGACCACCTTCTCGGCCTTGAACTCGAGCGGCGCGCGCAGGCGATAGGGCTGCGAGGCGATCACCATGTCGTAATCCGCCTTGCCCTGCCCGCGCTCCGGGATTACCTCGTCCAGCATGAAGCGATAGTCGTCGCGGTAGATGACGAGCGCTACCGGGTGGTCGTAGATCGGATTGCCCGTCTTCGGGCTGTGGCGCGCCTGCCAGTTCTTCGCGAGGAAGGGCTCGAGCGCGGTAATCTGTTCGGAAAAGTCGTGCGACGTAGTGCCGGTGAGCGCGACTTCGTGCCAGACCATGGAGGTCGCCGCCGGCACCGTGCGCGGCGTGAGCCACGGCGCTTCCGTGTAATACATGTTCGTGACGACGAGCACGGTGGCCGGGTGCTCGTAGAAGCGATCCGGCATTTTGCGCAGGCTGAGGCGCACGTCCTCGAGACTGATTTCCTTACCGACGATGTAGAACGGCACGGTAGGAAAACGCCGGTGCATCTCGCGCATGACCCGTGCGAGCACCGTGCCGTCGCCCATGCCGGCGTCGAAAAGGCGCACCGACGGTGGTCGCGGATGGATGTGGCCGAGCTCGAGTCCCACACGCTTCGCGACTACGTCCTTCTCGCTGCACGTGTTCACGAAGAGCAGGTACTTCTGACGGTTATCGAAGAAGCGAAAGTTCTTTTCGGGCGGCGCGTCGCGGCTCTGTAGCGCGACCGCCTGCACGGCACCCGGGCGGATCAAGGGCAGCAACTCCCGCGGCGCGTCCCCTGCGCCAGGCGCGCCATGCTTCACCATGAACTGGTTGACCCGGTCCAGGGTCTCAGGAGTGACCCGGGCACCGTCGCGCAGGCGCGCGACGAACTTGCCGTCATTGACGGCGCGCCGGCCGAAGGTGGACTCCGCCATGCCGGTGCGTCGGCAGAATTCCGAGATGCTTCCTAACAGGCTTCCGCCTGCGGCGATGTCCATTGCTCCTCCGCTGTCTATAGTGGGCAACGCCATGGTGGGACAGCAACCACACGCTCTTATGGGATACGTCCCACCATTATGAATCAGATACTTGACTTGATAGGCGAGACGCCGCTCGTGGAGGTGCGCCGGTTGGCCGTCGGCCGCTGCCGACTCTTCCTCAAGCTCGAGAACCAGAATCCCGGCGGTTCGATCAAGGACCGTGTCGCGCTCGCCATGATCGAAGCGGCCGAGCGCGACGGGAAAGTCCGG
>JAICPQ010000021.1 GCA_025929745.1 Burkholderiales bacterium
CAAACGGCTTGTAATCCGCGAACGCGGAGCGGTACTCCACCAGCGGGACGGCGGCCTGCGCCTCCCTAGCGTTCGGCGGGGCGGCAGCTCGGTCGCCCGCACAGGCAGCAAGCCCGATGAACAGCGCTACAAGAATGATTCGCATAGCTCTCTCGAAAGCGGTTTTCGCGCACCCAAAAGTGCGCAAAGAGCGGCGCTTGCTGGCGCGCCGCGCCTAAGCCCTACGAGAGAGAAAGCGGTGGGCGATCTACGCCGTCGGGCTCAACGGCCGGCGGCGCCAACTGCGAGAACACGTACAGCGTGGGGGAAAGCGAAGGCGAAATGACGAGCGCCGCGGCGCTCGCGATGGAAGCCGAGGCACAGCACGCCGTGCAAGGTCCGCAGTGCGAAGGCTTGGTGCCGTCGCTGCTTTGCCCGGCTGCATCTTCCTCGCCGTGAGAATGACCGCCATGGTCGTGACTGCCCGCTTCGCTGCCATCGACGTGCGTATGGCCGGCTAGGCCCGCATCCGCGTGATGCGCGAGGACCATGCATTGCGCGGACACGACGCCCGCGAGCCCCTGCAGCGGCAGGGCAACGGCGAGCAGCGCAATCGCAAGAATGCGGCAAACTTTTGGCATCGGTCCGAATTCTACGTCAGCCCGTTTGAGCGCCAAGGGCACACGCAGTTCCCGCGGCCGTGCGGCCCCCGGAGATAGGAGACCCGTGAGGACATTGTCACGAAAGGGCGACACGGCGCCGCAGTTCGAACGCTCCTACTTTGCGGAACAGGTGCGGTGCGACGACCGCAACGGCACGCATGAAACTGAAAAGACCGATCTGCATCAGCGCATGAGGCACAAGGAACAACAGCACCCAGGCAGCGAGCATCCAGCGCTCGCTGGCGTCGACCATGCCCCCCGAGCGCATCAGCACGGTATAGAGAACATTGCTGAGCATGATGCCGGACAGGTGCCACACCGCTGCCTGGACTGCCCGCTCTGCGGCGACAAGCGAGCGGAATTGCGCACTCCCCTTCGCAAGGGACCGACCGCGTATGAAGAAAAGCGAGGCGAAGCCGAAGAACACGAGCAGAACTGGAACGCCTAAGCCCGCCATCGGCTTGAAATCAAGCCTGTAGATGTGAGCCGCGAATGCGGCGAAAAAAGCGAGCGACATTCCGATGGCGAGAACCTTCAACATGATGCGCAGGGCGCGCGTTTTACGCGACTTCATAGTCAATCCCCAAGTGTCGGATTAGTGGGTGCGGAAAGAAACTTCGCCGGCGCCGAAACGCCGCCGCCAAGCTGCGCAGGAACGCCTCGAGCTGAAGAAGCTCCCGCCGGACGGACGGTGTGAGTAACCTTCCAGTGATGCTCCATCGTAAACGCGATGAACGCGGCGACGATCAAAGCGACCGCGGCGGCGGCACCACAAATCAACTTGATCATGGTCGTCTTCCTTTTCCGGAATCAATGGTGGTGGTGATAGGCATGGACCACCGCGTGGCCCTTGCCGCGGGCGATCAGCCAGCGATTGATCGGGAACGCCGCGATAGCGGCGACGCCGAGTGCGAAAGCGAGGCTGCCCCAAAAGAGCAGTGTGCCCAGACCGGCATCCATCGCCCCCGGGATGACCAGCATGATCGCGTTATCCACGATCTCCATCACGGTGATGGAAGCGGTATCGGACGCGAGGGCGAGCTTCAGGGCCGTGTTGAATCCGGTCGCCCTGAGTAACGGCAGAAGCGTCAGCGCAAATCCGAACAGGAAGGCGAGCGCCACGGCGAGTGCGATCGTGGCGCCGTTGCCCCAGCCGAGCGCGGTACCGATGACCATGCCGAGCACTTCGCCGATGGCACAGCCAGTCAGGCAGTGAAGCGTCGCTGACCACGCGGTGCGATTCAGCGACGGCTGGCGCGCATGGTGCTGCTGATGCGCGTGATGAACATGCTCCATGTCCATTTCCTTATCTCGAGAAGTCCGGGTGGTGTGATTCCTCGTCGTCGACTCCAGCGAGAAGCCCGCTGACGATGAGGCCGAGGCCTATGGCGCATGCGGCGAGGCTGACACCGACGCCGGGAAGCAGCGGGTGGGTGAGGCAGAGCAGTCCGAGTACCACCTGGATCGTCGCCATGTGTGCCCCTCCTTTCGATCGAACCGGTGTGAATTGTTCGCCCGCGCGCCGCGGAGATCATCTGGCGATGGGGAAATTCTTTATGCACAATCGGAAACAATGGACAGCCCCGAGACGCTGGCCGACATCGCGATCTTCGCCGCGGTAATACGCGAGGGCAGCTTCACGCGCGCCGCAGACAAACTGGAGCTCTCAACCTCGCAGGTCAGCAAGTGCGTCAACCGGCTGGAACGTAACCTCGGCGCCCGGCTGCTGCACCGCACGACGCGCCGGCTTCGTCTTACCGAGGCCGGCTCGGCGCTCTACGAGAACAGCTCGACAGCGCTCGCCGCGATCGAAGACGCGAAGCTCGCCGTGTCCAAACTTCAGGGTGCGCCGCGTGGCAAGCTGAAGATCAGCACCTCTACGGCGTTCGGCGCGATGCAGCTCCCGCGCGTTATCCGCGACCTGAGCGCACAGCACCCAGAGCTCGAGGTCGAGCTGGTCCTAGACGACCGCCATGTTGATCTCGTCAAAGAGGGAATCGACGTGGCGATCCGGATAACGGGCGAGGCGCCCGACTCAGGGCTGGTCTATCGCAGACTCGCGCCCAACCGGCAAGTGATTTGCGCTTCGCCGGAGTACATCGGACGCCGTGGACTGCCTCGTACGCCCGACGACTTGGCAAACCACAACTGCATCGCCCACAGCGCCCGAACTACCCCGCGCATTTGGCATCTTACGGGTCCGGACGGCGGGCAGATTTCTGTGCCGATCAACGGCCGACCGACGATCAATAGCGCGCTTGCCGTCCGCCAGGCCGCGCTTGAAGGTCTCGGCATCATCGAGCTGAATTCATACCTGGTCGGCGAAGACATCGCGGCAGGGCGGCTCGTGCGGCTGCTGCCTCAGTACCAACCGAAGGACTTGAACTTCTACGCCGTCTACGCCGAACGGCGTTTCCTTGCTCCCAAGATCCGCGTGTTTGTCGACGCCATGCTGGCCCGTATGTCGCCCGAGCCGCCGTGGGATGCGTTCCTCAGCCTTCCGGAAAAAACACGAATACAACGCATCCCTGTCTCGACTGCGGGAGATGCGACGATCCGGCAGGGTTATGGACGAAAGAACCAGCCGGGTAATCGCGCGCGCCGTCGTTGAACGTGCCGGAAACGACATAAATCTCCTTCGGCCCCGGGTGATGAACGTCGAGCTTCAGGAACTTGGCGCCGGCATCGATCTCGAGGAGTTGCGCCTTAGCACCATTGGGCCCTTGCCATAGCACGCGTTTGCGCACGCCCGGATAGATCTCGCGTGCGGCCACGTCCCTCTCATTGACGTAAACGATTTTGGTCATCCCCTCATTGTCTCGATATCCTGGGCCGCGATCATTTGCACCCCGAAAATCACTTTGCCTCGATATGCATAATGGTCGGGTGGGGCAATGCGTAAAGCGCGGCGCTACGCATGGGAAGATAATGAAAGCAACGCCGTGTTGAACGGGCGCAATTGCTACAGATGTAGCTAACGCACTACGGAATTGAAAGACAGCATGCGTGCGATACGCCAGCGACTCATCGGAGCGAAGATGCGCTAATAGCGGTTTTTGAGCGCGACAGCTCCGTTGATTACAAAATGCAAACTGCGATCAAGCCGCGTGCGAGCAAACGTGTCCTCATCATCGACGATGACATCGATGCGGCGCATACCCTTTTCATGCTCCTGCTGGAAATGGGGCACGCTCCGGCTTACGCCACGAGCGGGCGCGCAGCGATTGCACAGGCGACGAAGCTACGGCCGGAATTCGTCTTTCTGGATATCGGGCTCCCCGACCTGGACGGATGCGAGGTAGCAAAACAGTTAAGACAAACCGGAGGATGTGAACACGCGCTGATAATCGCCGTCACAGGCCTCGGAAACGAACATCGCGAACGAATGCTTCAAGCCGGCTGCGATGCGTACTACGTCAAACCGCTCGACCCTAAGCTAATAGAGACATTCTTGAGCGGCTGAATCGAAGAGAAACCCCATGGCACGGCGAGGCAGCCATGTTGGACATGGTCTCCACGATCGGAGATCGGATACGACTGGTAAGCCGAGGTAATAGTTTGCTACGCGCTAGAAGAGCCGCACACCTTCTGTACGTCGCCGCATTGGAAGGTGTTCCAGCACCAGAGGATCTCGCCTAAAGCAACACCTACTCAACCAGCAACCGGGCTTTCCCTACTTTCCGCGATCTTCGCGCGCGACGCGGTCCAGCACGCGCGAGAGGTTCAATAGCTGACCGTCAGGCATCGTCGCGTCGCCGGCGATCCAAGCTTCGAGGAGCTTGGGCGGAATGCCCAAGCGGCGGGCGAGCTCATCGCGTCCGAGCAAGGTGGAAGCGCGCTGCAGCAGATTCTTCTTTGCGACCGTCATACGGCTAGGGCGGCAATCAGTTTACCGGTAATCAACATGGCGTTTGGCCGAACTATGCGCTCGATTGTGCATATGCACCAGGCAATAATTGCTTCGGCACGCACGCAGGGCCGACACTGCTCTGGGAGGCGCCGCGAAATGCGATAGTAGGGAGCGCGCCCGTCGTCCTAGACTTCGATCAATGAAAGCCGCGGCCCTATGAGTGCCCGATCGCAGCGCTTCGTGGCCGCCACGGACTTTTCCCAGCACGCACTCTGGGCGGCGCAGCGCGCGGCGCTGCTCGCGGCGCAGAACGGCGCCCAGCTCGAGCTTCTGCATGTCGTGGCCGAGGGGCCGCTCAAGGCGCTGCGCGAGCTGCTGAAGGCGAGACCCAAAGGTGTCGCCGACCTGGTCGACGATTTGCGCGAGGCGCTGAGCGAAGCCGCGGCGGCGCTTGCCAAAGCGACGGGGGCTTCGGTCGCGACGCGCGTCGAGATCGGCGAAGTGCTTGACGTCATCGCTCAGGAGTGCGACCGCGTCAATCTGCTCGTGCTCGGCGCGCGCGGCACGAGCCCGCTGCGCGATGCGATCCTCGGAACGACGGCCGAGCGCTTGCTGAGCAGGTGTTCGCGGCCGATGCTCATCGTGAAGCGCCGCCCCGCCCGCGCCTATGAGCGCGTGGTCGTCGGACTCGATTTTTCCGCGGTGTCCGAACACGCGCTGCGCGCCGCACTGCGCCTCGCCCCGCAGGGCGTGGTCATCGCGGTTCATGCCTATGACGTCCCTTTCGAAGGCAAGCTCCGCCTTGCCGGCGTGGAGCGCACGACCATCGACGCGTACCGGTATCGCGCGGCCGAGAAAGCGATCGCCAAAATTCGCGCGGTCGGCGAGCGCGCGGCGGGCACGCGCGCGCGCGTCGCCCACAAAGTCGGCCACGGCTATGCGCCTCACTTGATCCTCAAGCAGGAGCAGGTGCGGCGAGCCGATCTCATCGCGCTGGGCAAGCATAAACGCCCCGTGCTGCAGGAGTTCCTACTCGGCCGGGTGACGCGCCACGTGGTGGCCGATTCGCGCAGCGACGTTCTGGTCGTTCCCGCCTAGCAGAACATGCTGCTCGTCTTGCTGCTCGGGCTGCCTTTTGCCGGCAGCATCGCGGCCGCTTTCTTTCCGACGAATGCGCGCAACGCCGAAGCGTGGCTCGCCGCCGGCGTCGCCGTCGGCGGGCTCGCCATCGCGGGCTCGTTCTATCCGCAAATGGCGTACGGGCAGGTCCTGCGCTTCGAGCTCGAGTGGCTGCCGGCGTTCGGCTTGAGCTTCGCCCTGCGCATGGACGGCTTCGCGTGGATGTTCGCTTCCCTGGTGACCGGCATCGGATTCCTGGTCGTCATCTATGCGCGCTACTACATGTCGCCGGCCGATCCCGTGCCGCGCTTCTTCTCGTTCTTCCTCGCCTTCATGGGCTCGATGCTCGGCGTGGTGCTCTCGGGCAACCTGATCCAGCTCGTCTTCTTCTGGGAGCTGACGAGCCTGTTTTCCTTCCTCCTCATCGGCTACTGGCATCAGAGCGCCGCGGCGCGCGACGGCGCGCGCATGGCGCTCGTCATCACTTCGGCCGGCGGTCTGTGCCTCTTCGCGGGCGCGCTCGTCCTGGGGCGGATCGTCGGCAGCTATGAGCTCGACGCGCTTCTCGCCTCCGGCGAGCGCATCCGCGGGCACGCGCTCTATCTGCCGGCGCTGATCCTCGTGCTGCTCGGCGCGTTCACCAAGAGCGCGCAGTTCCCGTTCCATTTCTGGCTGCCCCATGCCATGGCGGCGCCGACGCCCGTTTCGGCCTACCTGCATTCCGCCGCGATGGTGAAGCTCGGCGTGTTCCTGATCGCGCGCCTTTGGCCGGTGATGTCCGGTACCGACGCCTGGATGTGGACCGTCGGCATCGTGGGCCTGTGCTCCTTGCTGCTCGGCGCCTATGCGGCCATCTTCCAGCATGACCTGAAAGGGCTGCTTGCCTATTCCACCATCAGCCACCTCGGGCTCATCACGGTGCTGCTCGGATTGAACAGCGCGCTTGCCGCAGTGGCGGCGGTTTTCCACATCCTGAATCACGCCACGTTCAAGGCATCGCTTTTCATGGCCGCGGGCGTGATCGATCACGAAAGCGGCACGCGCGACATCCGGCGCCTGAACGGGCTTTATCGCTTCATGCCGATTACCGCGACGCTCGCGATGGTCGCGGCCGCGGCCATGGCCGGCGTGCCGCTCCTCAACGGCTTTCTCTCGAAGGAGATGTTCTTCGCCGAATCCCTGACCGTCGAGGGCCCGGTGGAGACACTCAACCGTGCGCTGCGATTCATCGCCGTGCTCTGGGGCATGTTCAGCGTCGCCTACTCGCTGCGCTTCATCCATGGCGTGTTCTTCGGGCAGCCGGCGGCGGGACTGCCGCGCACGCCCAAAGAGCCGCCGCGCTGGATGCGCTTTCCGATCGAGCTTCTGGTGCTCGCCTGCCTTGTGGTCGGCATCCTGCCGGCGATCACCATCGGCCCGATCCTCGATGTCGGCGTGCGCGCGCTGCTCGGCGCGGAAGCGCCGGCCTACAGCCTCGCCGTATGGCACGGCTTCACCGGCCCGCTGGTGATGAGCCTGATCGCGCTCGCCGGCGGTGCGGCGCTGTACGTGCTGCTGCAGGGCTTCCTGCGACGCGGGGTCGAAAAGATTCCGCTCTTCCCGCCGGTCGATGGCCGCCGCATCTTCGACCGTGTGCTGGTCGCGCTCTCATGGCGCTGGGCGCGCGGCCTCGATGCGCTTCTCGGCACGCGAAGGCTGCAGCCGCAATTGCGCTGGGCGATCGCCGCCGCCCTGCTCGCCGGGCTCTGGCCGATCTGGCAACGGGGGCTGCAATGGGGTCCGCTACCCTCCTCCGAGATCCATCCCGCGCTCGCGCTCGCATGGGCGGTCGGTGCGGTGTGCGCCCTCGGCGCCGCGTGGCAGGCGAAGTTCCATCGGCTGGTCGCGCTGATTCTCGCTGGCGGCGCCGGGCTCGTGGTGTGCCTCACCTTCGTATGGTTCTCGGCGCCGGATCTGGCGCTCACGCAGCTTCTCGTGGAGATCGTGACCGCGGTGCTGCTGCTCCTCGGCCTGCGCTGGCTACCGAAGCGCGTCCCGTTCGTCTGGACGGCCGCCGGAGCGCGCGCGGCGCTGCCGCGCCGCGTGCGCGACCTGGCGATCGCAGCGGCCTCGGGCGCCGGCCTTGCCGCGATCGCCTATGCCGTGATGACCCGGCCGCTTCCCGACAACACCATCTCGCGCTACTTCATGGAGCACGCCTACCCGGAGGGCGGTGGCACCAACGTGGTCAACGTCATCCTCGTCGACTTCCGCGGCTTCGATACGCTGGGCGAGATCGCCGTGCTCGGCGTCGTCGGGCTCGCGGTGTTCGCGCTCTTGCGCCGCTTCCGCCCCGCGCCGGAAAGCACCGAACCGCCGCCGCAGCAGAAGGAGCAGAGCGCGGCGAGCGCCGCCGAGGACCTGCTCGTCCCGGCGATCATCATGCGCCTCATGTTCCCCGCGATGGCGCTCCTCGCGGTGTATCTCCTGCTGCGCGGCCACAACCTGCCCGGCGGCGGCTTCGTCGCCGGGCTCACGCTCGCCACTGGGGTGATCCTGCAGTACATGGCGGGCGGCACGCGCTGGGCCGAATCGCGGCTCGCCATCCGGCCGGTGCGCTGGATCGGCGTCGGCCTGCTGCTTGCGGCGGCCACCGGCCTCGGATCGTGGCTTTTCGCCCACCCTTTCCTCACTTCGCACACCGCGCATCTGCATCTTCCGCTGCTCGGTGAGCTGCATCTGCCGAGCGCATTCTTTTTCGATCTCGGCGTGTTCTCCCTCGTCGTCGGCGCCACCGGGCTCGTGCTCATCGCCCTCGCCCACCAGTCGATCCGCGACTGATGGAGCTGATCGTCGCCCTCGGCATCGGCGTGCTTGCGGGCTGCGGCGTGTGGCTCGTGCTGCGGCCGCGCACCTTCCAGGTGGTCATCGGCCTATCGCTCTTCTCCTACGCCGTGAACCTCCTCATCTTCATCATGGGCTGGGTGCGCGGCGGGCGCGCACCCATCGTCGGCACGTCCGCGCCGGTCGATGTCGCGAGCTTCACCGATCCGCTGCCGCAGGCGCTCGTGCTGACCGCGATCGTGATCAGTTTCGCCACGACGGCGCTACTCCTCGTCGTGCTGCTCGCCGCGCGTGGCTTAACCGGCACCGATCATGTGGACGGCCGCGAGCCCGAAGAATGAGCTTGTGGACCGAACATCTGGTCATCGCTCCGGTGGTCGTGCCGCTCGCGGCCGGCGCGCTCTTGCTTCTTTACGACGAGCGGCGCCGCAAGCTTAAGGCGGCCATCGGGCTTGCTTCGCTCGCCGTGCAGCTCGGCGCTGCCGTCGCGCTGCTCGCCCGTGCCACTACCATTCCCGCGCAGGTCTATGCGCTCGGTGACTGGCCCGCGCCCTTCGGCATCGTGCTCGTTGCCGATCGGCTCTCGGCGATGATGTTGCTGCTCGCGGCCGTGCTTGGAATCGCTGCGCTCGTCTTTTCGCTCGCGCGCTGGCATCGCGCCGGTCCGCGCTTCCACTCGCTGGTCCAGTTCCTCCTGATGGGACTGAACGGCGCGTTTCTGACCGGCGACCTCTTCAACCTATTCGTGTTCTTCGAGCTGATGCTGGTCGCCTCCTATGCACTCGCGCTTCACGGCTCGGGCACCGCGCGCGTGCGCGAGAGCCTGCATTACATCGTGATCAACCTGACGGCTTCGCTTTTCTTCCTGATCGGCGCCGCGCTCCTTTACGGCGTGACCGGCACGCTCAACATGGCCGACCTTGCGATGCGCATCCCGCAAGTGCCCGCGGAGGATCGCGTGCTTGTCGAGGTGGGCGCCGCAATCCTTGCCATCGCGTTCTTGGTCAAGGCGGCTATGTGGCCGCTTGGATTCTGGCTGCCTTCAACCTACGCCGCCGCGGCCGCGCCGGCCGCCGCCATGTTCTCGATCCTGAGCAAGGTCGGCGTGTACGCCGTCCTGCGTCTCTGGCTGCTCCTTTTCGGCGGCGCCGCCGGCGCAGAGCTTCTCCTCTACGGCGGCATGGCGACCATTGCGTATGGGGTGAGCGGCATGCTCGCCGCTCAGACGCTCGGGCGCCTTGCCGGCTTCAACCTGATTGTCTCCTCTGGCACGCTGCTCGCCGCGATCGGCGCCGGCCAAGCGGCCGCGACCGGCGCGGCGCTCTATTACCTGCTGGTCTCGACGCTCGGCAGCGCCGCTTTCTTTCTCCTGATCGAGCTCGTGGAGCGCGCGCGTACGCCGGGCGCCGACGTGCTCGCCGTCACTGCGGCTGCGTTCGGCGTAGGCGACGAGGAGACGGAGCCGGAAGAAGAAACCGGCGTCGCGATCCCCGCAACCATGGCGCTGCTCGGCCTGAGCTTCGCCTGCTGCGCGCTGCTGGCGGCCGGCCTGCCGCCGCTTCCCGGGTTCCTCGCGAAGTTCGCGCTGCTCGCGGCGCTCCTTGCCCCCGATCCGGTGCCGGGGGTCGCGTGGGCCCTGCTCGTCTTGCTCACGCTGTCCGGCCTTGCCGCGGTCGTTGCCATGGGACGCTCCGGCGTGCGCATCTTCTGGGGCACGACGACGAGCCCGCCGCCGCGCGTGCGCCTGATCGAGATGGCCCCGGTCGCCGCCTTGCTCGCGCTCTGCCTCGCGCTGACCGTGGCCGCAGGGCCCGCGATGAACTATCTCAACGACACCGCGCGCGCGCTGTACGCGCCGGGCGGATACATCGAGAGCGTGCTGACGCCATGAGACGCTGGCTCCCCTATCCAATCCTATCGGTCGCGCTTGCCGCGGCCTGGCTGGTGCTGAACCAAAGCGTCGACGCGGCGCACATCCTGCTCGGCGTAGCGCTCGGACTTGCCGGCGGCCGCATCCTCGCGGCGCTCCAGCCGCCGCACCGCCGCCCGCGCCGCGCCGCCGTGGCGCTCGAGCTCTTCTTTCTCGTGCTCGCCGACATCGTGCGGTCCAACATCGCCGTCGCGCGCATCGTTCTCAATCCGCGCCAGAAGCGCACCGCCGGATTCTTGTCGGTGCCGCTCGAGCTGCGCCATCCGGCCGGCCTGGCGGCGGTCGCCTGCATCGTCACGGCGACGCCGGGAACGAGCTGGGCGCGCTACGACGCCGCGCGCAACATCGTCACCATCCACGTGCTCGACCTCCTCGACGAAGAGGAGTGGGTCCACATTTTCAAGCAGCGCTACGAGCGGCGACTGCGGGAGATTCTTGAATGAACGCCGGTCTGCCGGGTGCCATCCTGATGCTCGCCCAGGTCTTCCTCGCGCTCGCGATGGTGTGCGCGCTCTACCGCCTGCTGCGCGGCCCGCGCGCGCAGGACCGCGTGCTTGCGCTCGACACGCTCTACGTGAACGCCATGCTCCTCGTGCTCACGTTCGGCATCCGCGAGGCCACCACGCTTTACTTCGAGGCCGCGCTCATCATCGGCGTGATGGGGTTCGTCTCGACCGCGGCGCTCGCCAAGTTCCTGCTGCGCGGCGAGGTGATCGAGTGAGCACCGCCGCCGCGCTCCTCATCCTCGCCGGCGCGAGCCTCGCGCTCATCGGCTCCATCGGCCTGCTGCGCATGAAGACCTTCTACGAGCGCGTGCATCCGCCGACCATGGGAACTACGCTCGGCACCGGGCTAGTCCTCATCGGCTCGATGGTGTTCTTCACACTGCACGAATCGCGTCCGGTGCTGCACGAGATCGTCATCGGCGTTTTCATGACGCTCAACACTCCGGTCACCTACATGCTTCTCCTCCGTGCGGCGCTGCATCGCGATCAAACGGAATACTCAAAGCAATCGAATTGAGCCCGTACGTGCAACCGCAAGAGCAGAAATGACCTACGGATGATTCAGCGTCCATGCCAGCGACAGCACGCCGCGCGGCAAATGCACATCACGCATTAGATATCGCTCAACGGGCGTCTCGGCATTGCAGATGACGGCCGCTCGGTAGTGGCGGCGCACGCCCGCAAGCGTGCGCTCGTCGACATCGCCGTTGGGATAAGAGAAGAATTCGACGGGCCGCGCGAGCTTCGCTTCGATCATGTGGCGGCTGTCCCTCAATTCCGCCTCGATTTCGCCGGCGCTCATGCTCGGCAATATCGGGTGCGTCATTGTGTGAGAGCCGACCGCAACGATTGCCGGATCCAGCCGGCGCAATTCGTCCCACCCGGCGAGGTCGAACGCTTCATGGTCCGCCTCGGACGGAGCGAAGGCGGCGGTGGCGTGCCTGAGTGTTGCCTCCACTCGCGTTCGACGCGGGAACGGCAGTTTTTTCATCCATTCGACGAACGCCTCGGGCCCGACCGGGGCACCCAGCTCGCGAGCGAGGTCCTCGCGCAGAGACGGCGCGGCGAACTGCAGTCGCCGGCGAGCTTCGTGGGTCCACAGCCAGCGCCGTTCCTCAATGAGGCCTGGACAGACAAAGAAGGTTGCGGGAATGCCGAGCGTTCGCAGGATCGGATATGCCACGCGGACGTTGCTGCGTAGGCCGTCGTCGAAGACGATGGCTGCCCGGCGCCGCCGGCCGGGCGAGCGCGCTGCGCCGATCGAGGCGGCGACTTCTGACAGCGGCACGAGCGTGAACACTCGTCGCAGGTAGCGCAACTGCCGCTCGAGAAGCGTGGCGGTGCCACGCGGAGTGCCGTGGCGAAGAAAAATGATGTCCGCGCCGCGCTCGAACGCGCGTGTCTGCCCCAAGCCCAGCCAATAGCCAAGGGCCTGCGGCGCCCGAACCCAAGTCCGCGCGAAGAGCATATGAGCAGACATACCTGCATGCCGTGACAGTCAGTTCTTGCACTGCTTAGTCATTCGGCTCATGCCCCGGGTTCGGCGTGCGCTCCGATATGAGGTACAAGATACGAGCAAGTCGTCTGACTCTCCAAACCGCTTCGACTACGAAGGTTGAACCTTCCTGAATGGGGCGTTCGATGTTCACGCTTACGAGAACCGATAGAGAAGCGTTCGATACCCGGATCGGGGCATTTGTGTTGGGAATGAACGAGACCGGTCTGACGGCAGCCCGCTGCCTGGGCAGGGAAGGGATATCCGTAAAAGGCTTCGATGTGGCTGCGAAACGCGCCGGGTTTCGCTCGCGCTATTGCACTGCGAGCGTTTGCCCGGATCCGCTTCACCAGCCGGAGGACTTGGTCCGATTCTTGAGGCGTCAGGTGCGGGATCGCTTGCAGAAAGTCGTCTTGCTGCCGACTTCCGATCTGTTCTTTCTTTTTCTTTCGCGGCATCGCGCCCAGCTCGCGGACGAGTTCCTGATGAATCTGCCTGCCGAAGATGTCGCCGAGAGCGTCGTCAATAAACACGCGCTCTATCAGCTCGCGGCCGCGCATGGCACGGCGTTTCCGAAGTCGCACTTTCCTCGCACGTACGACGAGGCTTTTGCCGTAAGAGATCAGCTACGCTATCCGGCGTTCATCAAGCCGTACTGGGGGCATGAGTGGAGGCGGCACTTCGGCGGATCTCACAAGGGCTTCAAGGTGCATTCGTCCGACGAGTTCCTGGCGAGATTTCGAGAGGTCCTGGACTCGGGTCATTCAGCGCTCGTCCAGTCCTATGTCACCAGTGCTGACGACAACCTGTTCAGCCTCTCTTTGTACATAAGCCAGAGAGGCGAAGTGCTCGGGGCCTTTCCGCGAAGACAGGTGCGCCAGTATCCGCCGAATTCCGGAACCGTCTCGCTGGCGATCAGTGAACACAACGCCGACCTTGTCGCAGACGGAACACGTTTCTGCCAATCGATTGGATACCGAGGCATTGCGGGCTTGGAATACAAGCGCGATCGCGAAGACAACCAATACAAGCTTCTCGATTTCAATCCCCGGCTGATGCTCTCCGACGGGCTGACCGCCTATTGCGGAATCAACCTTCCCTTGATGCAGTACCTGGACTTGACTGGCCAGCGGCCGGCTCCGCGTCATGAATACGCGGAGGGGGTTAAGTGGTTGGAGTCCATCGCGGACTTCCGCGCGTTCAAGGAATACCACCAGCGCGGCCAGCTCGGGTTCAAGGACTGGTTGAAGTCCATAAGCGGAGCCAAAGTCTTCGCCCTGTTCGCCTGGGATGACCCTCTCCCTTTCTTGCTTGCGCGCAAGTTCGGCTTGTCCTACGTCCGGATTCTGGAGTATGTGATCAGAGATTTTCTCGACCGGAAGTTCGCCCATCGTCGCGCTAGCTCGCCGAGGACGAAAACCGTATAGACCCGCGATCGAGCGCGCGGCCGACCTGGCCGGCCTTGCCGTACGAGGCGTGGAGCAAGACCTGCGCGACGCTGCACCTCTGGCTGCAGATCGTGGGCAAGGTGCCGCTGATGCAGCTTCCATGGATCGCTCATTCCTGGCACGTGACCTTCTCCGTTACGGCGAGGGGGCTCGCGACGCGCCTCATGCCTCATGGAAAGAAGGCGTTTCAGGTGGAATTCGATTTCCTCGAGCACCGCCTGTACGTTGAGGTGAGCGACGGACGCCGGGCAATCCTGCCGCTCGAGCCGCAATCGGTCGCCGCGTTCTACCGGCGCTTCATGGAGACGCTGCAGGCGCTCGAGGTCCCGGTGGTGATCCGCACAATGCCGAACGAGTTGCCGGACCCGATCCGTTTCGACGAAGACGAAACGCACTGCTCGTACGACGCCGCGTACGCCAACCGATACTGGCGCGCGCTGGTACAGATGCAGCGCGCTTTCGACCGGTTCAGGGCGCGCTTTGCGGGAAAGTGCAGCCCGGTGCATTATTTCTGGGGCAGCGCCGACCTGGCGGTGACGCGCTTCTCCGGCCGGACGGCGCCCGAGCATCCGGGCGGCGTCCCCCATCTGCCGGACTGGGTGGTGCGCGATGCCTATTCCCACGAAGTGAGCAGCGCCGGCTTCTGGGCCGGCAACGACCAGCATCCGCATGCGGTGTTCTACTCGTATGCCTATCCCGAGCCGCCGGGCTTCGCTCAGGCAAGCGTGCGCCCGCCGGACGCCCGCTACAGCGCCGACTTACGCGAGTTCATCCTGCCATACGACGCCGTTGCGCAGTCCGCCTCCCCGGACGACGTCTTGCTCGAGTTCCTTGAAAGCACCTACCAGGCCGCCGCCGCAGGCGGCGGCTGGCCGGCCATAGCGGCGCGCCACGCAAAAGCTGCGCGTTGATGGCGACGATGATCGTGCTTGGCGCCGAGACGCCGGCCGCGAGCGGCGACGCTTCGCCGCGTTCACGTTGCGCGCGACGCGGAAGATCGTGCCGTTGCAGGCGCATCTGTCGCCGAACGTTGGGGCTCATAGCGACGTCAGGTCTTCGAGCACGAAGGGGAGGAGCTCGCTCACGTTGGGATGGATGCGCACGCGCCGCTGGAACTCGGGATACGGCGTTCTTGCGTAGACGAGGTCGATGAGCGAGTGCACCGACTCGTCCGCGCTCGTGCCGAGCAGCGCGGCGCCCAGGATGCGCTGCGAGCCCTGTTCGACGTGGATTTTGAGGAAGCCGGCGGTCTCCCCTTTTTCGACCGCGCGCGAGACTCGGGTCATCGGGCGCTTGCCGACGAGCGCTTTGATCCCAGCCTTCCTGATTTCCGTCTCGCTCATGCCGACACGCCCAAGCGGCGGGTCGGTGTATAGAGCATAAACGGGCACGCGATCGGTCCACTTGCGCTTCGCACCGTTGAGCAGGTTGTCCGCGACGATCTCGAAGTCGTTGTACGCGGTGTGCGTGAAGGCGCCCTTGCCGTTGCAGTCGCCGAGCGCCCACACGCCGGGGTTGGTCGTGCGCAATTCCTCGTCCACTTTGATGTAGCCGCGCTCGTCGGTCTCGATGCCGGCCGCTTCGAGGCCGAGATCATCCGTGTTCGGTGCGCGCCCGACGGCGAGCAGGATGTGCGAGCCGTGAACTGCGGGTGCGCCCGCCTCGCATTCCTCGCCGATCGCCACGCCCTTCTTCGTCTTCTTTAAAGCAAGGCATTGCGCACCCAGGCGCACCTCGATGCCTTCGCCCTCCAGGAATTCGCGCACCGCGTGC
>JAICPQ010000050.1 GCA_025929745.1 Burkholderiales bacterium
CAGCCGTTCGTAGAACGCGGACCACGTCGCGAAGCCGGACATCTCTGCGACGCGGGCGCGGTCCTCCGCGTCTTCGGGAAGGTCGTGGCGCTGCGCGTCGTCCAGATATTGAAGGCGGTGCTCGACGTTGCGCAGGAAGCTGTAGGCTTGCGCGCGCTCGCGCGCCGCATCAGCCGGGACGAGGCGCTTCTCGGCCAGGATGCGCAACGCGTCGAGCGTCGGCCGCACGCGCAGCTCGGCGTCGCGCCCGCCGCGCACGAGCTGCAGCGCCTGCACGATGAACTCGATCTCGCGGATACCGCCGGGGCCAAGCTTGACGTGCTCGGCCAGTTCCCGGCGCGCCACGTCGCGCCGGACCTCCGCGTGCAGGGCGCGCAGCGCGGCGAGGGTGCCGTAGTCGAGGTACTTGCGGAACACGAACGGACGCACCACGGCTTCCAGCTCCGGGAGCGCCGGGCCGAGGAGGCGTGCCTTCAGCCAGGCGTAGCGCTCCCACTCGCGCCCCTGCGTGATGAAGTAATTCTCGAGCGCCTGCAGATTGCACACCAAGGGGCCGGAATCGCCGTAGGGGCGAAGCCGCATGTCGACGCGGAAGGCGAACCCGTCCTCGGTGGTATCCGAGAGCAGGCGAATGAGGCGGCGGCCAGCGCGCTCGTGCCGCTCCTGCTCCTCGGGCGTTCCGCGGAAAAGGAACACGAGGTCGATGTCGGACGACACGTTGAGCTCGCGCCCGCCGAACTTGCCCATTCCGACCACGAGCAGGCTTTCATCCTTCAGCGCAGCGCCGATGCACACCTCGGCGAGGTCGGTCATCGTGCCGCAGACTTCTTCCAGGTCGGCGCGTCCTTCGAGGTCGCGCGCCATGACGCGCAGGAGCACCCGGTTGCGCAGGCGGCGCATCTCGCGCTTGAGCGCGTCATCGTCCGAGGCGGCGAGCGCGTTCATCATATCGATGCGCGTAAAAGGCGCCGGATCCTCAAGCTCCGCGACAAGCTCGGGGCGCGCGGAAAGCATGCGCGCGGCGAAGCGTGAAAGACCGATTTTGTGAATCGATTCCGGCATTTGCGGATTAGAATGCGGGCCTGGACGTGAATTCCACCATGAAGCGGCTGGCGCGAGCGCTGGAACTGCTCGCTTGGGGCGCGTTTTTCCTCTTCGCGGCGCTGGTCCTTGCGCTGCGCTTCTGGCTGCTGCCCGACATCGAACGTTACCGCGAACACATCGTCGGCGCCATGTCGCGCTCGCTCGGACTGCCGGTGCGCGTCGGCGGGCTCGAGGCCGGCTGGCTCGGCCTGCGCCCGCAGATCGCGCTCACTGATGTACGCATTCTGGACGCGCAAGGGCGCGAGGCGCTCGTCCTGCCTTCCATCGAAAACGTCTTCGCGTGGCGCTCCCTTTTGCGCGGCGAGCTTCGCTTGCACAGCATCGTCATCCAGGGGCCTCGCCTTACGGTGCGGCGAGACAATGCGGGCGAGCTCTACATTGCCGGCCTGCACATTCGCAGAGGCGGGGGCGGCGCCGGCTTCGGCGCGTGGATTGCCGCTCAGGAAGAAATCGCGATCCAGGGCGCCGAGATCGAATGGCGCGACGAGCTGCGCGGCGCGCCGCCGCTGGTTTTCTCGGCGCTCGATCTTCGCCTCGTCAACTCCGGCGGCTCGCATGCCCTCGGCTTCACGGCGCGTACGCCGGCCGAGCTCGGCAGCACCATCGAGGCGCGCGCTTCGCTTCAAGATCTTCAGTCCGCCAACGGTCGCATCTTCGTGCAGCTCGGCAATACCGATCTCGCGGCATGGCGCGCCTGGGTCGACTATCCGTTCAATGTGCGCGAGGGGCGCGGCGCGCTGCGCGTATGGGCTACGCTCGAATCAGGGAGCCTGAAGGACGCCACGGCGGATGTCGCGCTCGCCGGCGTGCGCGCGAATCTTTCCGACGAGCTTGCGCCGCTCGCGCTCGCCTCGGTGCAGGGCCGCGTGCACGGGCGCGTGCTCGCCGATGGCATGGAGTTCTCGGGCCGCGGCCTTTCGGTCGTCATGGAGCGCGGACCGGAAATTCCGAAAACCGATTTTCAGATCGTCTGGCGACCTCAGGCGGGCGGCGCGGTCGCGGCAAGCGCGATCGACCTCGTCTCGATCCGCGGCCTGGTCGGGGCGCTGCCCTTGCCGCCGCAGCTGGCGGAAGCGCTGGAGGAAACCGAGCCGCAGGGGCGGCTCTCCGACGCGCGCATCGAATGGGAAGGACCGTTCGACGCGCCGTCGCGCGGTTTGGTGCGCATGCGATTCGCCGACCTCGCGCTGCGCGCGCGCGGCAGCATGCCGGGGTTCAGCGGCCTTTCCGGCAGCGTCGACGCCACGCATGAGCGCGGCAAGCTTGCGCTTTCCTCCCGCAACGCCTCGGTCGTTCTTCCGCGCGTGTTCGCGCAGCCGCACCTGGCGTTCGACTCGCTCGCCGGCGACCTCCAATGGGAGCGGCGCGGCGGTGCGCTCACAATGCGGATCGGCTCGCTCACCTTTGCGAATGCGCATGCAAGCGGCAACGTCTCCGGCAGCTACACGTACCGCAGCGGCGAGGGCCCCGGCGTCATCGACCTCTCCGGCGTGCTCAACCGCGCCGACGGCACGCGGGTGGCACGGTATCTGCCGCTCATCCTCAACGACGAAGTGCGCGACTGGGTGGCGAAATCGGTGCTCGCCGGGGAGGCGAGCGACGTGCGCGTGCGCATCCGCGGCGACTTGCGGCAGTTCCCCTTCGTGCATCCGGCATCGGGCCAGTTCCAGGTCACGGCGCGGGTGGTTAAGGGAATCCTCGAGTACGCAAGCGCGTGGCCGCGCATCGAGGACATCGTCGGCGAGCTCAATTTCGAGCGTGATCGCGTGGAGATCGTCGGTCGCTCAGGCTCCATCCTCGGCGCGCAGCTCTCGAACGTTCGCGTGTCCATCCCCAGCCTGCGCGCCGAACGGCACGTGCTGGTGAGCGGCGAGGCCGACGGCCAGAGTGCCCACTTCCTGCGCTTTCTGCGCGCCTCGCCGCTGGGCGATACGGCGCAGTTCGCGGCCGAAATGAAAGCCGAGGGGCAGGGGAAGCTGCGCCTGAAGCTCGACCTGCCGCTCGCGGAACTGGCCAAGACGCGCGTCAGCGGCGAGTATGACTTCGCCGCCAACGACGTGACCGTGCTGCCGTGGCTGCCGCCGGTGGAAGCCGCGGCCGGCCGGGTCGCCTTCACCGAGTCGAGCTTCACGCTGCACGACGTGCGCGGGCGCGCTTTCGGCGGCCCGATTGCCCTTTCGGGCGGCACGCGCGCCGGGCGACTCATCGAAGTCATCGCGCGCGGCGATGCTTCGTTCGATGCGACGCGCGCGCTCTTCGACCACCCGTTGCGCAAACACGTCTCCGGGAGCTTCGGCTACTTCCTCACGGTGCGCGCGCAGGACGGACTGGCGCGCATTACGTTCGAGTCGCCGCTACGCGGAGTGGAAAGCTCGCTGCCGGCGCCGCTTGCCAAAGCGGCGGGCGACTCGATGCCGCTGCGCGTCGAATTGAATCCGAGCTCCGTCGAGCGCGACCGCGTCTCGGTCTCGCTCGGCAATCTTGCGCGCGTCGAGGTTCAGCGCCGCCGGCAGGGCGCCGCGATGGCGGTCCAGCGTACCGCGGTATGGCTGAGTCCCGGCGACGAGCAGACGATTCGTCTTCCCGAGCGGCCCGGCACGCTCGTCTATGGATCGCTCAACGAGTTCGACCTGGACCGCTGGCTGCCACTCTTCTCGGGCGACGGCGAAGCGCAGGACGCCATCGCGCTCGAGCTGCGTTTCGGAGCGCTCGCCGCCTTCGGCCGGCGTCTCACCAAGGTATCACTGCGCGCGAGCGCGGAGGCGGCCGGCTGGACCGCGAACGTCAACGCCGAAGAGCTCGCCGGCGATGTCGCCTATCGCACGCGCCCGCAGCCGCGGTTGATCGCGCGACTGTCGCATTTCAACGTGCCAGCGGACATCGGCGCGGCGAAGGACCGGCCGCCGCCGCGGCCGGCCGATTTTCCGGCGGTCGATCTGGTCGCCGAGCAGTTCACGTTCCGCGGTAAGCCGCTCGGCCGGGTCGAGCTCGTGGCAAGCCGCTCGGGGGAAGATTGGCGCATCGAGCGCGCGACGATGGTTAACCCGCAGGCCTCGCTCAACGGCTCGGGTACCTGGCACGCCGAGCCTTCGCGCACCGCCGTGCGCTTCGAGCTCGAAGCGGGCGACGCCGGCGCCTTTCTCGGACGCGTCGGTTATCCCGGCCTCGTCAAGGGAGCGCGTACGCGCCTGCAAGGCGCGCTTTCGTGGCAGGGCGATCCCGCGACGCTCGATTTCGCCACGCTGGCAGGAGACGTGCAGATGCAGGCGGAGGAAGGCCAGTTCCTCGAGATCGAGCCGGGCATCGGCAAGCTGATTTCGCTGATGAGCCTCCAGGCACTGCCGAAGCGCATCACGCTCGATTTCAGGGATGTGTTCTCCAAGGGTTTCCAATTCGACCGCATCGCTGCGAACGCCCAGCTCGACGCTGGCGTAATGAAACTGAGCGAATTCCGCATGCGCGGGTCGGCAGCCGAGGTCGAGATGACCGGCGAAACCGATCTCGCGCGCGAGACGCAGAACCTGCGCGTGCGCGTGGTGCCAAGCCTGGGCGATAGCGCCGCGCTGGGCATCACGATCGTCAATCCCGTGGCGGGCGTAGCGGCCGCGATCGCGCAGCGCATCCTCAAGAACCCGCTCGGCCAGATCTTCTCGTACGACTATGAGGTAAGCGGAACGTGGACCGATCCAAAGGTGGAGAAGATCCTGCCACCGCCGGTACCGTACGAGCAGATCTCCAACTGATGCCGCCAGTTCGCGTTGCGGCGATTCAGATGGTTTCGGGGCCGGAAGTGGCCGCAAACCTTGCCGCCGCCGCCCGTCTCATCGCCGAGGCGGCCCGCGCCGGCGCCAAGCTCGCGGCGCTGCCCGAGAACTTCTATCTCATCGGCCGCCACGAGGGCGACAAGGTCGCGGTGCGCGAGGCCGATGGCAAGGGTCCGGTGCAGGATTTTCTGGCCTCCGCGGCCAAGGAAAACCGCATCTGGATCATCGGCGGCACCGCCCCCATCTCCAGCGAAGATGACAAGCGCGTCCGGGGCGCGTGCCTGGTCTACGACGACACCGGGCGGCGCGTTGCGCGCTACGACAAGATGCATCTCTTCCGATTCCATAATGAAACCGAGCGCTACGACGAGGCGCGCACCCTGCAGGCCGGCACAGCGCCGGTCGCCCTGCAAAGCCCATTCGGACGGCTCGCGCTTTCCGTTTGCTACGATGTGCGCTTTCCCGAGCTCTATCGCGGGCTCGGCGAGTTCGACGTCATGTTCGTGCCCTCTGCCTTCACCGTGCCGACCGGCGCGGCGCATTGGGAGACGCTGCTGCGGGCGCGTGCCATCGAGAACAAGGCCTACGTCGTCGCAGCCGCGCAAGGCGGCACGCACGCCGGCGGCCGCCGGACCTGGGGGCACACCATGATCGTCGACCCGTGGGGCGAAATCCTCGCCTCGCGCGCCGAAGGCGAAGGCGTCGTGCTCGGCGAGATCGATCATGAACGCATCAAGGACGTAAGAAGGAGATTGGGTTGATTCTCGAGACTGCGAAAACCACTTTGCTCGCGCCGTTCGACCTCGAGGCGCAGAAGCTCGAGCGCGTGTTCGGCACGCTCGCGGCGCGAAGGGTGGATTACGCCGACCTTTACTTCCAGTACTCGCGCTACGAAGGCTGGAGCCTGGAGGAAGGCATCGTCAAGTCGGGCAGCTTCAACATCGAGCAGGGCGTCGGTGTGCGCGCGATCTCGGGCGAGAAGACCGCGTTCGCCTATTCCGACGAAATCAGCTTCGCCGCCCTGCAGGACGCGGCCAAGGCGACGCGCGCCATCGCCGCCGCAGGCCAGGCGAAAAGAACGAAAGTCGCGGTGCGCCGCACGCCGGTGCCGCTGTACCGCGACGTAGATCCCATCGAAAGCCTGCCCGCGGATGCCAAGGTGGCGCTGCTCGAGAAGCTGGAAAGGAAATGCCGCGCGCTCGACCCGCGCATCACCCAGGTGATGGCGAGCCTCGGCGGCGAATACGAGGTGGTGCTCATCGCGCGTGCCGACGGCGCGATCTCGGCCGACGTTCGGCCGCTGGTGAGGCTTTCAGTGCAGGTGATCGCCGAAGCGAACGGCCGGCGCGAAAGCGGCAGCTCGGGCGGCGGCGGACGCAGTGACTACTCGCACTTCACCGACGAGGCGCTCGAGCGCTATGCCCGTCAGGCCGTTTCGCAGGCGCTCACCAATCTCGAAGCTCGGCCGGCGCCTGCCGGAACGATGACGGTGGTGCTCGGTCCCGGCTGGCCGGGCGTACTGCTGCACGAAGCCGTGGGCCACGGTCTCGAAGGCGATTTCAATCGCAAGGGCAGCTCGGCGTTTTCCGGACGGCTTGGCCAGCGCGTCGCTTCGCCTGGCGTGACGGTCGTCGACGACGGTACGCTGCCGGGGCGGCGCGGCTCGCTCACCGTCGACGATGAGGGTACGCCCACGCAGCGCACGGTGCTGATCGAGGACGGCGTGCTGCGCGGTTACATGCAGGACAGCCTGAACGCGCGCCTTCTCGGCATGCCGCTAACCGGCAACGCGCGCCGCGAGTCCTTTGCGCACGTGACGCTGCCGCGCATGACCAATACCTACATGCTCGCCGGCCCGCACGATCCCAAGGAGATCATCGCCAGCGTGCCCCGCGGGATCTACGCCACGAACTTCGGCGGCGGTCAGGTCGACATCACGAGCGGCAAGTTCGTGTTCTCTGCCGCCGAGGCATACCTGATCGAGAACGGAAGAGTGACGCAGCCGGTGAAAGGCGCCACGCTGATCGGCAATGGCCCGGACGTGCTCACGCGCGTTACCATGATCGGCAACGACCTCGAGCTCGACGCCGGCATCGGCACGTGCGGCAAGGAAGGCCAGAGCGTGCCGGTCGGCGTCGGCCAGCCGACGCTGAAGATCGAAGGCCTGACTGTGGGAGGAACGGCATGATCAAGAACTGCCCGCGCTGCGGTAACGCGGTGGAGATGAAGCCGCTCGGGAACGTGAGCGCCGAGGATAAGCCGCTCACGCTGCGCGTGTCCGGCATGCCGGCGGCGCAGTGCGCGAAGGGCCATGCCGCGCCGATCGACCGTGACTTCATGCTCTGGCTCATCCACGAGCTCAAGAACCGCGGCAGCGCGCTCCAGGCGGGCAGCGAAAAAGGCATGCTTTTCAAGAAATACATGTGCAGCTGCGGCGCCGAGCTCGCATCGAAGTCCGAGAAGCGCCAGTCTTTCCCGCTGGACCTCGCCTACCAGGGAGCGCCGGCTTTCAAGGCCGAGCTCGAGATGCCGGTCTATAAGTGCAGCGCCTGCGGCAAGGAGCAGCTGCGCTCTGCGAAGGAGCTGCAGGGCCACGTCGCCCAAGGCATCGCTTCCCTCAACGATGCGGCCGGCTTTCCGCACAGCGGCTGAAGATTTAGCGTCCCTGGTCCCCGACGGCGCGTTCATCGCGCTGCCGCCGGATTACTCGATGCCGGCCATGGCAGTCGTGCGGGCTCTCGTTCTTGAGAAGAAGAAAAACCTGAAGCTCCTCGGTGTTCCCGTGCTCGGCATGTGCGCCGATCTGCTGATCGGCGCTGGCTGCGTGCGCGAAGTCGAGTCGAGCGCGGTTTCGCTCGGCGAGGCGGGCCTCGCGCCGCGCTTCAGCGAAGCGGCGGAGAAGGGCGAGATCGTGGTGCGCGACGCGACCTGCCCGGCGGTGCATACGGCATTGCAGGCAAGCGAGAAAGGCGTGCCGTTCATGCCGCTGCGTGGGATCCTCGGCAGCGACCTCCTCGACGGCCGCGACGACTGGAAGGTGTTGCAGAATCCGTTCGCCGCGATGGAGGATCCGATCCTGTATGTGCGGGCGATCGCGCCGGACATCGCGCTTTTCCACGCGCGCTGGGCCGACGAAGCGGGCAACGTCTGGGTCGGCCGGCGCCGCGAGCTCGCCACCATTGCGCACGCCGCGAGACAGACCTTCGTCACTTTCGAGGAGCTGCGCGCGGGCGACATGCTCGAGGACGAACTGCTCGCACCGGGCGTCATCTCGGCCACCTACATCAGCGCGGCTGCGCCGGCGAAGCGCGGCGCGTGGCCGCTCGGCGTCGCCGGGGTCTATGGCATCGACGATGCGCACCTTGCGCATTACGCGCGCGCCGCGCGCACGCGCGAGGGGTTCCAGCGCTACCTCGAAGAATACGTTTGCACTCCCGCGAAGAGCTCCTCGCCTGCGTCATCGCCCGCCTGATCGGCGGCGCAAAGCACGTCGCCGTCGGCGCGGCCTCGCCGATTCCAGCAGCGGGCGCGCTGCTTCATCAGCAGAAAAACCCGGCGCTGCGGGTATCCATGCTTCACAAACGCAAGGGGAACCCGTTTACCGAGGGCTCGCGTGAGCTGTTCGACCTCGCGGGCCAGGGACGCATTGACGTGTTTTTTCTCGGCGGGGCACAGATCGACGGCGCAGGGAATATCAACCTCGTCCGAGCGGAAGGGCGTCGTTTCCCCGGCTCCTTCGGCTCGGCGTTCATGTACCAGGTTGTTAAGCACACGATCTTGTTCCGCGAGGAGCATTCCCCCCGCGTGCTCGTGCCCAAGGTCGAGTTTGTCTCGGCGACCGGCGATCCGGCGGCGCTGGTCACGGGCAAAGCCGTGTTCTCCTGGCAGAAGCCCAAGCGGCGCTTTCGCCTTGAGAGCCTGCACGAGGAGGGCGACATCCGCGCCGACACGGGTTTTTCTTTCGACGCCCCGCCAGAAATCCCGGTAACGCCGCCGCCCAGCGGAGAAGAACTGGCCCTGCTGCGCGGGCCGGTGGCGAAAGCCATCGCCGCCGATTACCCCGATTTCGCGAAACGCGTGTGGGGAATACACTAAGGTCATGAACGCGCCCGAGAAGCTCAACCAGTACGATCGCGAAGCGCGCGCGGTGGGCAACATCGTCCACCTCGAGCACTTCAATGTGTGCATTCCCGACCAGCGGCTGGCGACGCTTTTCTATGTCGTCGCCCTCGGCGGCACGCGCGATCCCTATCTCTTCATGGGCCTCGAGAACATGTGGGTGAACTACGGCCGCACCCAGGTCCACCTGCCGAGCCGCGCGGTGCCGCCGCGCACCGAAGTGCTGCGCGGCACCGTGGGCTTCGTAGTGCCGAGCCTTGCCGAGCTGAAAAAGCGCCTGGAGTTCGCGGGAGCCGAGATGAAGCGCGTTGTGCCCGAGGCGAAAACCAGGTTCTCGTGGCAGGAGAAAGACGGCGTTATCGAGGCGACGTGCCCTTGGGGAAACCGTGTGCGCTGTCATGCGCCTTCGCCGCAGTTCGGCAACACCGAGCTTGGGCTGGTCTATGTGGAGTTCGACGTGCCGCCCGGGACAGCGGACGGCATCGCGCGCTTCTACAAGGAAGTAATGCGCGCACCGGCGAAGGCCGAAGGCGGCCGCGCTACTGTCGGCATTGGACGAAACCAGTTTCTGTACTTCACCGAGACGACGCAGCCGCTGCCCGAGTACGACAACCACCACATCCAGGTCTACATCGCCGATTTCGGCGCACCGTACCAGTGGCTCAAGGAGCGCGACCTCATCACGATGGAAACCGACGCGGACGAGTGGCGCTTTCAGTGGATCGTGGACCCGCGCGACGCCCGCAAGCTGTTCCAGATCGAGCACGAGGTGCGCAGCATGAAGCACCGCCTGTTCAACCGGCCCCTCGTGAACCGCAACCACGGCATTACCAATATGACCTACGTCGCCGGGCACGACGCATTCCGGGGTACTTACTAGGCGACTACTCGATCACTCGGTCGGCGCGCACGAGCACCGACTGCGAGATCTTGACGCCGAGGGCACGCGCGGTGCGCAAGTTGACGACGAGCTCGATCGAGCGCGGCTCTTCCACCGGCAACTCGCCCGGCGGTGTGCCGCGAAGAATGCGGTCGACGTAGGAAGCCAGCCGAACATAGATGTCGCGCAGGTTCGGCCCATAGTTCAGAAGCAGCCCGCTGTCGGCGAAAGAAGACCATCCGGAAACCGAAGGCAGGCGCGCTACGGCGGCGAGCTGCGAAATGAGCTCGCGGTTGCGATACATGATGGCGTCGGGAAAAACCACGAGCGCATCGCATTTCGCTTCGCGGATGGCCGCGAACGCCTTCTCGATTTCGCCCGGCGCGAAGATCGGGAAGTAAGCGACGTTGAGTCCGAGCTCGGACGCGGCCTTTTCCGAGGCGCGGCGCTCTTCCGGCTCGCCCGGGTGCTGCGGGCGCGCAAGGATGCCGATGCGCTGCACGCCCGGCAGCGCCTCCTTGAGGAACTCGATGCGCTTGCCGACGAGCGCGCTCGCGAGATAGGTAATGCCGGTAAAGCTGGTTTCCGGCCGCGCGAGCCGCTTCACGAGTTTGGCTTCGATCGGATCGCCGCTGAAGCCGAACACCACCGGCACCGCGCCTTTGGAAAAGTCGCGCATGCCGACGGTGGCGAACTCGTGCGTCACCACCACTTCGGGCTTTGCCGCCATGACCTGCGGTACCACGGCGGCGAAGTCGTCCGGGTACTTCGCCGACGCGAAGCGCAGGATCCTGAGGTTGCGGCCTTCTTCCCAGCCCGCGCTTTTCAGTCCCGCCTGCAGGCTATTCAGGTAGGGGAGGAAATCGTCCGGGCCACCGATCCCGTACCACGCGATCGTGCGCTGCGATTGCGCGCGCAACACCGCTGGCGCGACAGCCAGCGCAGCGAGGAACGTCCTGCGAGAAACCTTCATCGAGCTAGCGTAACGGAATCGCGCCCAGCTTGGCCGCGAGTTCGACAAAATCCGTGGCCGGCAGATCGACGCACTCGGGATCGGGCGCGAGGTCGGTCATCTGTCCCGGACCGTGCTCCGTCGGTCGTGGGATGAACGCGGTTTTCATTCCCTGCGCCTTTGCCGCGCGCAGATCGTTGTTGTGCGCCGCCACCATCATCACGGAAGAAGGGGCGAGGCCGAGCTGGCGACAGGAATTGCGATACGCATCGGGCATCGGCTTGTAGGCGCGCGCCGTCTCGGCGCCGAGGATACAGTCCCACGGAAGTCCGGCGCGCTTCGCGAGGTTCACCATGAGCGCGATGTTGCCGTTCGAGCAGGGCGCGATGATGTACCGGGTTTTCAAGCGCTGCAGACCTTCGACGACGTCCGGCCACGGATGCAGGCGATGCCACGCTCGATTCATGTGGTCGAGGTCGGCTTCGCTCAACCCGCTGATGCGATAGCGGGCGACAAGCTTGTCGAGGCTTTCGCGGTGCAGGACGTCCAGGATGGTGAATGGCCGGCGACCCGAGCGCACCTCCTCCATCGAAGGCTGATAGAGCTTGCGCCACTCGACCGCGAACTCGAGCCAGTCGATGCCGCTGATGCGCTTTTCTTTCGCGAAGGCGGCGAGGTCGCGGCTCACGCTGGACCGCCAATCGACCACGGTGCCGAACACGTCGAACAGGCAGGCGCGGATGTCGTTCATGGCGGTAGTATGCATCGCATGAGACGGGGAGCGCTCCTCGCCGCGTTCGTGATGTCGGCTGGCGCTGCGGCGGCCGATGAGGTGTCGCTGAGGCTCGCGGGCAAAGAGGTGGCGTTACAGCGCGATACGCAGGAGCGGCTTGCCGCGTTGGCGCGCGAAGCGCTGCAGCGCTGCGGGCCCAACACCACCGCACATCCCGGCAATTTTGGTTTCGCGGCATTCGGCGTCGCGAAGCGCTGGCAGGAGACGCTGCAAAGCTCCCGGCTGCGCATCCGCTTCTCGGAGCCGTTCGTGAGCGAGTCGCATCTCGGCGGGTCGCTCGGCGTGTCGGAGGCGCTCATCGGGCTGGAGCACGAGCATTTCTTCGTCGGCCCCGGGTTCACTCGCCACGGCGGGGCGATCGCCGAGCATCTTCAGTGCGGCTACCTGCCGCTTCTCGAGCTCG
>JAICPQ010000017.1 GCA_025929745.1 Burkholderiales bacterium
CACCAACTACTCGCCGCTTACCGTCGGCACCTACCTCTACGACTGCGGCATGGAGCAGGGGCCGCTGCAAGTGCTGCCGAAGAGCCACCTGATCAACCCGATGCTCACGCAGTACGACCACGACGGCAAATGGATCGGCTGCCTGCGCGACGAGGAGGCGGCAAAGCTCGACACTTCCAAGGCCGTCGTGCTGCCCGGTCCGGCCGGCTCGCTCACCGTCCACAACTGTCGCACGCTGCACTACTCGGCGAAGAACACCTCCGACCTCGGACGTCCGCTCCTTCTCAATACGCTTTCGTCGGCGGACGCGTTTCCGTATACGGTCAATCCCATCCGGTCGTCGAAAGACCAGATGATCGTGCGCGGCAAGCGCGCCGAGTTCGCGCACCACGACCCGCAGCCGTGCCTGATGCCGCCCGACTGGTCGAAGGGCTACACCTCGATCTTCGCCCTGCAGCAGAAGGAGAATCGAGAGGCAGCCTAGAGTTACCGGGCAGAAATAAACCGGATACAAGCGGGCGCTACGCTGCCGGCCCATGAAAGACACCTACGACCTGCAAATCAGCACCAACGCCGCCGCGGGCGGACTCTTCAACCAGGCCCTGCGCTCGCTCGCGGGCTTCGACGCCGATGTCGTGGAGCGCGCCCAAGGCGTGCGCGAGGCCGATCCCGGCTTCGCCCTGGGCCACTGCGTCTTCGGCTACGTCATGATGCTTGCGTACAGCCGCGCCGCCCTGGCGCCCGCGGCTGACGCGCTTCATGCGGCCGAGCGTCATGCCGCCGGCGCCACGCCGCGCGAGCAGGCACATGTGCGCGCGCTCGCGAGCTGGATCGGCGGTGACATCGACAGCGCGCTGCGCCAATGGGAAGCGGTGCTTGCGCAATTTCCGCGCGATGTCCTCGCGCTACGCCTCGCGCACGCGAACTACTTTTGGCTGGGGCGGCGCGAAGAAATGCGCGCCTCGCTCGAGCGTGTCGCGCCGCGCTGGGGTGAAGACTCAGGCTTCATGGCATGCCTCGCCTTCGCGCTGGAAGAGAGCGGCGAGTACGCCGCAGCGGAACGCTATGGGCGCCGCGCGGTCGAGCTCGACCCGACCGAAGTGTGGGGCGCGCATGCCGTGGCGCACGTCCTCGAGATGCAGCGCCGCGCTGACGAAGGCATCGCCTGGCTAGCCGGCCTCGAGCCGCATTGGACCGGCAAGGGCGCGTTCCTGCATCACCTCTGGTGGCATCGCGCGATGTTCCACCTCGCGCGCCGCGAGTTCGACGCGGTGCTCGATCTCTACGACCGGCGCTTCCGCAATCTCTCGTCGCCGCTCGTCGCGGCGCTGCCCGACTTCCACGTCGACGTGCAGAACGCCGCCTCGATGCTCGCGCGCCTCGAGCTTCGCGGCGTCGCGGTCGGCGCGCGCTGGGAAGAGCTCGCCGACAAGGCCGAAGCGCGCATCGGCGATGTGCTCTCCGCGTGGACCGTGCCGCACTGGATGATGGCGCTCGGCGCCACCGGGCGCGATGCTTCGGCGCGCGCGATGCTCGCAAACCTGCGCGCGAGCGATTCCGCGCTGATGCGCGAAGTCGCGGCGCCGGTGTGCGAAGCGCTGCTCGCCCATCGCCGCGGCCACCATGGTCTCGTCATCGCGCTCATGGCGCC
Organism: Burkholderiales bacterium; assembly: GCA_025929745.1. Lineage (GTDB taxonomy): Bacteria > Pseudomonadota > Gammaproteobacteria > Burkholderiales > SG8-39 > SCGC-AG-212-J23. The sequence continues at coordinate 1,652 of JAICPQ010000017.1, forward strand.
GATCTTGGGACGCCTGCGCGAACTCGGCGGCAGCCACGCTCAGCGCGACGTCTTGGTGCAGACCTTCTCGGACTCAAGCCGCCGCGCGCAGCGCGTCGCCTAAAACCCCAATTCGGGGTCAGGGTGCGAATTCGGTTTGCCCGTACGAGAACGAGTTCGCACCCTGACCCCGAATTATTCCGACTTCGCGGCGAGGGCCTTCGCGAGCCTGGCGTACTTCTCGAGGTCGGTCTTGAGCCGGATGGCGAACTCGTCGGGTGAGCTGCGGACGAGGTCGAGGCCGGCGCCGACGAGGCGATCGGCGGTCTCCTTCTCCTTGAGGATCGCCGCGACCTCGCCGTGGAGCTTGTCGATGATTTCGCGCGGCGTGCCGGCCGGGGCGAGGAGGCTCATGTAGGCCTCGATCAACACCGTGCGGTGGCCGGCTTCGCCGAAGGTCGGCGTGTCGGGCAGGCCGGGATGGCGCTTGGGCTGCGTGACGGCGATCGGTTTCAGCTTCCCGGCGCGCACGTGCGGGATGGCGGTCGAGATCGCGCCGAAGATGAGGTCGACGTTGCAGCTGATGGCGTCAACCACCGCGGCGCTGAAGCCCTTGTACGGAACGTGGGTGAGGTCGATGCCCGAAGAATCCTTGAGAAGCTCGGCCGCCACGTGCTGGCTGGAGCCGTAGCCCGAGGACGCGTAAGTCAGCTTACGGGTCTTGGCCAGCGCGAGCACATCGGCGACGTTGTTGACCGGCAGGTTTGGGCACGCCATGAGCGCGAGCCCCGCGCTCGCTGCGATCGAGATCGGCGCGAAGTCGCGCAGCGTGTTGAACGGCATCGTCGGATAGACGTTCGGATTGATGACGAGCGGGCCGTCGGAGGTGGCGAGGAGCGTGTAGCCGTCGGGCGCCGCTTTCGCCACCGCCTCGGCCGCGATGTTGCCGCCGGCGCCGGTGCGGTTCTCGACCACGAAGCTCTGCCCGAGGCGATCCTGCAGGCGGTTGGCGAGCGTGCGGCCCACGAGGTCGGGCGCGCCGCCCGGCGGGAAGGGTACGATCACGCGCACCGGGCGCGACGGATAGGACTGCGCCGCCACCGTGCCGGCGAAGAGAAGCATCAGCAGGGCCTTACAGATTCGGATTGGCATACTTTCCTCCGAGCGCGGCCATGCCGTAGGCCGAGCCCTGGACGTCGAAATTGAAAGCGAAGTGCTGGCTCGAGGCCTGCACGTCGCGCAGGTAGCGCTGCAACGGGTCGCGAGTATATATGGCGTTGGCTCCGTAGAAAGACCAGAGCGTCGCTACCGCCTCGCGTGCTTGTCCCACCGCGAACGCGGTCTGCGCACGGTAGCGCAGCTTCGTATCCGTATTGGGTACGGCCGAGCGCTCGGCCATCTCCTGAAAAGCGATCGCCGACTGGCGCATCAGGTGGCGCGCCGAATCAACCAGGCAGCGCGCTGTTGCGAGCTTGATCTGCACGGCCTGGAAATCCGAGACCTTGGCACCGGTGTAGGTGCCGGTCCTCTTGCGGAACGTTTCTTGTACATGCTCGAACGCGCCCTCGGCCGCGCCGAGCGCTGCGCCGGCCAGCGGATGGCCGGACGCGGCGACGATGGGGATGGCGAAGAGCGCGGCCGCGTTCAGCGCCGCGCCGGGGTGCTCCAGGCCGCCGCGGCAGCGCGTGAGCTGCAGCGCGCGCCGCTCGGGCACGAACACCTCGCGCGCTTCCACGTCCTTCGAGCCGGTGCCGATCATGCCCATCGCATACCAGGTGTCGATCACCTTGTAGTCGCTCTTCGGCACCACGCAGAGCCGCCAGTCGACCGCGCTCTCGCCCTCGTAAATGGTGACCGCAAGCATGTTCCATCCGGAGTTGTCGACGCCGGAGGAGAAGGGCCACCGGCCGGAGACGACGAACCCGCTATCCACCCTGCGGCCGCGGCCCGCGGCGAGCGCGATCGAGGAGGCGATGAGCTCGTCCGGGTTCGCGTCCCAGATCTCGTGCTGCGTCTCGGGCTCGTAATAGCCGAGGATCCAGTGGTGGCAGCCGAGGTTGCCGACGTTCCACGCGGTCGACGGACAGCCGCGCGCGAGCTCGGCGACGATGTCGACGATCGCCACGAACGGCAGCTCCATGCCGCCGAAGCGCTTGGGCTGGTGGAAGCGGAAAAGCCCGGTCTCGTGCAGGAGCTTCTCGTTCTCCGGCAGAAGCACGCGGGTGTCCTCGCACTTCTGCGCCCGCTCGCGCAGCGTCGGCACGATGTCGCGCGCGCGGCGCATCGCCTCTTCATAGCCGACGCGCGCGAAGCTCATTTCCAGAGAATCTCGACGTCCCTGAGCACCGGGTCGTCGGCGAGCGCGACCTCATTCTCGATGACGAGGCCGCAGCGCGGGCAGCAGAACTGGCGGAACTGCGGCAGCGGATCGATGAAGCGCTTCGGGTCGCCTGCGATCGGGTTCGAGGCCTCGATCGGCAGGTCGTTGCGCGCGCAGTAGTCCTTGTAGTTGTGACTGACCGGCCCGAGATCGGCCGAGCACTTCGCGCAGCCATAGCGCATGTTGTCGTGGAGCGCGAGGCCTTCGGTCGCGAGGAAGCGCACCGGCGCGTCGACCTTGGCCGCGCTTTTGGACCTGCCCTGGATGCGGCGCGCGCGGATGTCGGCGCGCCGGCGCTCGGTGCCTCGCGCATCGCCGAGCACCACGCCGTAGATCTCGAGCGCCGCCTTCTCGGACACGTCGCGGTTCGTGACGTCGGCTTCGACGCGCGCTGGGTCGCGCTCGAGCGGGTCGCCGAAGCCGCCCGCCGCTGACCACAGCACCGCGTACACGTCCGACGGGCTCTGCGCGAAGTCCTGCTGGCGGAGCTGCAGCGTCTCCGCCTCTCCCGAAACCTGGTCGATGTCGCTCACGAGCTCCGAGCGCTGCATGCGCTCCTGGATGTCGGACTGTCTCACGAAGCGGTAGCGGTTCACCGCACCCGGGTATCCGCCCATCATGCCGGTCGAAGTGGGAACGGCGTTGCCCGATGAAAGGGTGTCGTGCGTGATGCGGTCGGTGCCGTGCGCAATGAAGCACGACTCGGCGCTTAATCCCCCTCTGTACTTACCGGCGCCGCCCGAGTCGGTCACTTCTTTGCGGTACAGGAAAAGAAGCGGGAAGCTTTGCTCGGTGTGCTCCACGTTCGGCAGCTTGCAGATCGGCGTGCGCGCCTGGCCCCCGGTGGAGATGCCGTCGGCGTGCGAAAAGGCGCCGATCGCGCCGCCGATCGGATCGACAAGGATGTACCCGTAGCGCTCGCCCCACTGATCGACGCCGCGGAAAATCGTCGCCGGCCACTGGCTCGTGCCGCCGATGCACATCGCGTCGCGCCGCAGCTCGGGATCCGGATAGATCATCTTCGAGAGCACGTTATAGGCGGGGTAGAGCGAGATCTCCATGCACTGCACGGGCGCGGTCGACACCGAAGCCGGGAAGTCCGCGCAGTTGAGCGTGCCGGGGGTCGGGTTGAACTCGACGTGGCGCAGCGCGCCGCCGACCGCGTAATACTGCTCCCAGCACATGAGCTCGTTCAGCGCCACCATGATCGCGCCGCGCCAGCCCGAGTAGGTCGCATTGATGCCACCCGCCTGCGGATCGGTGCCTTCGTTCTCGAAGACGAGCTTGCGTCCGAGCTTGCGCAGGGTGAGGACTACCCGATGCACGCCGCGATCTCCCGGACGGCAGCATTCGACGTAAGTGCGGTCGCGCCAGACGCCGTCGGGCAGCCGCGCGAGCTTCTTCAGAAACGCTTTCTCGCCGTCGTCCAGGATCTTGCGCATCACCCCTTTAACGGTCTCGGCGCCATAGCGCTTGATGAGGGAAAGGATACGGTCGCGCGCGGTCATGTTTCCGGCCAGCTGCGCACGGAAGTCGAGCGCCACCGCCGCGGGCTTTCGCGAGCTGCGGAGGTAGATCTCTTCGATGTCGCGCCGGATCTCATTGCGCTCGACGATCTTGACCGGCGGGATGAGGATTCCCTCATCGAACGCATCGCGCGCCGATGGACAGAAGCTGCCCGGCGTGATGCCGCCGATGTCGTACTGATGCAGGCAGTTCGTCACCCAGCAGAAGAGCTCACCTTTCCAGAACACCGGGCAGAGGAGCATCACGTCCATTTGGTGCGCGGCGCCGACCCACGGATCGTTCGCGAGAAACATGTCGCCATCGTTGATCCCCGGGTTGTCCGAGCGGTTCTCGAGCGTCCACTTCACCTGCGTGTCGGTGACGCCGGACATGTACTGCATGTAAGGCCCGAAATAAACGAACTCCGCGTCCTCGGTGAGGATCGATGGATTCAGATCCAGCGCGTACATGGCGACCGGGGAGCCCGAAAGCCGCTGGATCGTCGCGCCATGCTCTTCGTTCACATTCCACAGCGCGTGGCGCACGACCTCGAAGGTGACCGGGTCGATGTTGATCTTCGCCTTCTTGTGCAGCTTGAGCTTCGGTGAGATGCGCAGGTTCTTCGGCGGCACATAGCCCGTGCGCCGGCCGTCGAACACGACGCCGGCGAGCTCGCTTAGCTTCTTCAGTGGTGCGTTCATGAAATAGGGTCCGTCCCTATTTTCCGAAGGTGATCTCGAAATTGCCCAGGGCGTCGAGGCGCAGCGTGCGGCTGGGATGCACCACGACGGTGGTATCGGCGGTTTCGACGATCGCCGGGCCTTTGATCTTGTTACCGATCGCAAGCTTCTCGCCGTCGAAGACCGGCGTGGGTCGGAACTTGCCCAGGTCGGGCCAGTAGATCGAGCGCGCTTTGCGCTTGGCGGAGGGGGGAACGGCCCTGGTTGCCTTTTTCGAGGCCACGAGCTTGGGCCGCGGCGTCAGCGCGCGCGCTCGCAGCCGCGCCACTACGATCTCGAGCTGCGCGCCGGCGAGCGCCGAGCCGCGGCCGTAAAGCTTCTCGTAGCGCTCGACGAAGTTCTTTCGCAGCCCGGGCTCGTAGCTGGCGCCTACGCGGTTCGCGGCGAGCGGGACTTCGACCTCGTTGATCTGGCCGCGGTGGCGAACATCGAGCGAGAACTCGAAGCGCTGGCGCTTGGGCGCGATGCCTTCGCTCTTCATGAGCGCGAGCGCCTTCTTCTCGAGGTCATCCAGTGCGTCGTTGACGCGCTTCGCTGGCACCGGGGTCGGCATGATCTCGGAGTGCTCGAAGATGTGCAGCACGTCGGCCGCCGCGGCGCCGAAGGCGCACCAGGTGGACGCCGCCTTGCGCTGCGGCACGATGATCTTCTTGACCCCCAATTCGCGGGCGAACACGCCCGCGTGCGCCGGTCCTGCGCCGCCGAAGGCGAAGAGCACGAACTCGCGCGGGTCGTAGCCTTTCTCCACCGTAACCTTGCGGATGACATCGGCCATCTGAAGCTCGACGATGCGGCAGATTCCCGCTGCGCATTCGAATGGCTTCAAGCCGATGGAAGTGGAGATCGACTCGATCGCCTTGAACGCCGCGTCCTTATCGAGCTTCATGCGGCCGCCGGCGAAGTTGTCGGGGTCGAGGTAGCCCAGCACGAGCTGCGCATCGGTGACTGTCGGCACGGTGCCGCTGCGCCCATAGCAGACGGGGCCGGGATATGCGCCGGCGCTGTCCGGTCCGACCGTCATGGTGCGCGTTTCCGGCTTCACGCGAACCAGGCTGCCCCCGCCGGCGCCGATCGCCTGGAGGTCGACCTTGGGCAGGAAGTAGTCGTACTGATCGGTGTTGCTCACGAAGGAGTACGCGGGCTTGCCTTCGTAGATGATCGACACGTCGAACGATGTGCCGCCCATGTCGGTCGTGATGACGTTCTTTTCGCCCATCGCAGCACCGAGGAACATGGACGCCGTGACGCCTGATACCGGCCCCGAGTCGAGCGTGAGCAGCGGCGCTTCGCCAGCGCGCTCGACCGGCACGGTGCCGCCGCCGCATTGCGTGATCTGCAGTCCGTGGCGATAGCCAAGGTCTTTCAGCGACGTGTCGAGCCTGCGCAGGTAACCGGACATGACCGGGCCGAGATAGGCGTTGAGCGCCGTGGCGGTGACGCGCTCGTACTCGCCCCACTTGGGCGCGATGTCGTAGGAGCAGGTGACGAACACCGAAGGCGCGAGCCGCTCCACCATCTTCTTGAGCGCGAGCTCGTGGGCGGGATTGCGGAACGACCACAGAAAGCAGATCGCGATCGCCTCGACGCCCTGCTCGACAAGGTCGCGGATCGCGGCGAGCGCTTCGTCCTCGTTCAGCTTGACGACGACTTCGCCGAAGCAGTCGACGCGCTCGGAAATCCCGCGGATAAGGCGCTTGGGCACGATGGGCTGCGGCTTCGCGGTTTCGGGGAAGTGCACCACCTTGCGGATGTCGCGCCCGCCGAAGCCGCGCGAGCCGCGCATGATGTGGATCGCGTCCTCATGCCCCTTGGTGGTGATGAGCCCCACTTTCGCGCCGCGCTTCTGAATGATCGTGTTGGTGCCGACGGTCGTGCCGTGCGAGAGGAAGGCGATGTCGCGGCAGAAGCGATCCAGCCCGATGCCGAGCGCCTGCGCGCCGGCGTCGAGCGCATCCATCATGCCGCGCGAGAAATCGGGCGGCGTGGAGGGAACCTTGGTGGTGAGCAGCTTTCCCGCGCGGTCGACGATCGCGCAGTCGGTGAACGTTCCGCCGATGTCGATGCCCACCAGATAAGTCACCGACGTATCTTACGGTTATATTTCTGCGTTTCGCGGTCGGTTGCGTGAAATGACATCCGAGGTTCGCCCGTTCCTTTTGTCGGAGTTGCCGCCGCACGCCTGGCACCGAAGCCTGGCTGCGCTGATTGCGCTCGGATCGGCGTTGGTGTTCGCGGCCCTCCTGCCTTTCGCGAAGACGCCGCTCGGCGCGCTTCCAGAATTCATCGCCGCGTACCAGTCGGCGCTGGTCGTCGTCGACGTTATTACCGCGACGCTGATCTTCAGCCAATACGCCGTGTCGCAATCCTCCGCACTCGCCGCGTTGGGCGCCGGCTACATATTCAGCGCCCTCATGGCGTTTCTGCACGCGCTGACATTTCCCGGACTTTTCGCGCCCATGGGGCTGCTCGGCGCGGGGGAGCAGACGACGGCGTGGATGTACATCCTATGGCACGCCGGCTTCCCGCTTTTTGTCGTAGCCTACGCGTCGCTGCAACGCCGCTCGGTGGTCGTGCTTCCGTCGCTGCTTGCTTCGGCGATCGCGGTGGCGGCCGCGCTAGGGGCGACCGTGCTAACGACGGTCGGGCACGATGTCCTTCCACGCATCATGCAGGGCAACCGCTACACCGAAGCCACGATCTGGGCGCTTGGCGCCACATGGTTCTTCAGCGCGCTCGGCGCCGCGATCCTGTGGCTGCGGCGGCCGCACTCGGTGCTCGACCTATGGCTGATGGTGACGATGGTGGCGTGGATCTGCGACATCGGGCTCTCCGCCGTCTTTAACGGCGGGCGCTTCGACCTCGGCTTCTACGCCGGCCGCGTCTATGGCCTGCTCGCGCTCAGCTTTCTGCTCGTCGTATTCCTGAGCGAGTACGGGATCCTCTATTCCAAGAGCGTGCAGCACGACGCCGCCGCGGCGAGCGAGGCACGTTTCCGCACGATGGCCGACGCCATGCCGCAGCTCGCCTGGATGGCGCGTCCCGACGGGCATATCGATTGGTACAACCGGCGCTGGCACGAATACACGGGGACCACGCCCGGGCAGATGGAAGGGTGGGGCTGGCAGAGCGTCCACGATCCCGTGGTATTGCCGCAGGTGCTCGAGCGCTGGAAGCGCTCGCTCGATACCGGCGAGCAATTCGAGATGGTGTTCCCCCTGAAGGGCGCCGACGGGGTGTTTCGGCCCTTCCTCACGCGTGTGTCACCAGTGAAGGACGACGCCGGCAAGGTGCTGCACTGGTTCGGAACGAACACCGACATCACCGCGCAGCGCGAGGCCGAGGACGCGCTGCGGCGCGCGGATCGGCGCAAGGACGAATTCATCGCCACGCTCGCACACGAGCTGCGCAACCCTCTCGCACCGATCCGTAACGCGGTCGAGATCATGCGGCTGCGCGCGAGAGACATCGCCGAACCGCTGGTGCTCGCTCGCGACATCATCGACCGCCAGTCGCGGCACCTTGCGCGGCTCGTCGATGATCTGCTGGAGCTCTCGCGCATCACGCGCGGCAAGCTCGAAGTGCATAAAGCACGCGTCGCGCTGCAGCCGGCCATCGAAGCAGCGCTCGAGGCGACGCGACCGCTCGCCGCGCAGGCGGGGCACGAGCTCGGCGCCGAGATGCCGCGGGAGCCGCTTTACGTCGACGCCGATTCGACCCACCTTACGCAGGTCTTCCTCAATCTGCTGAGCAATGCCGTCAAGTTCACGCCGCGTGGTGGCCGCATCACGCTCGAGTTGGAACGACGCGGATCCGAGGCCCTCGTCGTCGTGCGCGACACCGGTGTCGGCATTCCGCGCGAGCACCTACCGCGCCTTTTCGAGATGTTTTCCCAGGTCACCCCGGCGCTCGACCGCACGCAGGGCGGCCTCGGCATTGGGCTCGCGCTCGTGCGCGGCTTGCTCGAGCTGCATGCCGGCTCGGTGCACGCGCGTAGCGACGGGCCGGATCAAGGCAGCGAGTTCGAGGTGCGACTGCCGCTCGCCGCGGCGCCCGAGGAGGGTGAGACACGCGCGCACGCCCCGCCGGGCTCCTCGAGCCGGCGCGTGCTCGTCGCGGACGACAATCGCGATGCCGCGCTCACTCTGCGCCGCTTGCTCGAAGCGCTCGGCCACGAGGTCATGGAGACCCACGACGGCGTTGAAGCTGTCGAAGCTGTGCGCACATTCAAGCCGCAGATCGTGCTCCTCGATATCGGCATGCCGCGAATGAACGGCTACGAGGCCGCGCGCGAGATCCGACGCCAGCCCGACGGCCGCGGTCTGCGCGTCGTCGCGGTTACGGGCTGGGGACAGCAGGAGGACAAGCGCCGCGCGCACGAGGCCGGCTTCGACCTGCACCTCACCAAGCCCATCGATCTCGCGGCATTGGAGAGCGTGCTACGGCAATGACCACGGGTGACTGATGCGGACTTTGTCCCTCCTCGAAACGCGCGTGCTCGGCACGCTGTATGAGAAGCAGCACACCGTTCCCGACAGTTATCCCCTGACGCTGAACGCGCTCGTCGCCGGATGCAATCAGAAGACCAGCCGCTCGCCCGTCATGGAGGCGACCGAGACCGAAGTGCAGGCGGTCCTGGACACCTTGAAAAGCGCAAACCTCGTCATCGAGACGAGCGGCGGGCGCGTGGCGCGTTACTCGCACAACGTTGAGCGCGTGCTCCAGGTGCCGTCGCAGTCAGCCGCGATCCTGACGGTGCTAATGTTGCGCGGTCCGCAGACGCCGGGTGAGCTGCGCATCAACTGCGAGCGCCTGCACAGCTTCGCGGACATCTCGGCAGTTCAAGGTTTTCTGGACGAGCTCGCGGCGCGGCCGCCGGGTGCGCTTGTCGCGCAGCTGCCGCGCCTACCCGGCGCGCGGGAGAGCCGCTGGGCGCATCTGCTGAGCGGGACGCCCGTTCAGGAGGTCACTGAAAGGCCTGCTCAGGTCGGCGACGTCGACGCACGCATCGCTCGCCTGGAAGGTGAGATCGCGAGCCTAAAGAGCGTGCTCGCCCGCGTTTGCAAGGAGCTTGGGATCAGCGCCTGATGCAGTGGCTGCCGTATGCCGCCGCGGCGTTCGTCGCGTTTCTTTTCGCGGCGAGCGGTCCGGTGGCGATCATTCTTTCGGTCGGCGCGCGTGGCGGCCTTTCCGAGTCCGACATCGCGTCTTGGATCTTCGCCGCGTTCTGTCTGAACAGCGTGATCTCGATCGCCTTCACGGTGCGCTATCGCCAGCCGCTCATTTTCCTGTGGAGTATCCCGGGCGCGGTGCTCGTCGGTCCGGCGCTCGCGCATCTCAGCTTCCCGGAAGTGATCGGCGCTTTTCTCGCGACCGGCGTCCTCATGGTGCTGCTCGGCTTGTCGGGCTGGGTGCGACGCGCCATGGATGCGGTGCCGATGCCGATCGTGATGGCGATGGTGGCAGGCGTGTTCCTGCGCTTTGGCGTCGACCTTGTCCTCGCGTTCCCGGAGGCGCTATGGATCGCGCTGCCCATGACGGTCGCTTTCTTTGTATTTCTGAAAGTGAACCGGTACGTCCCCCCTTTAATCGCAGCATTGGCGACCGGCGCCGTCGCGATCTGGGCCCTTGGGGCGTTCAATGCACCGGCAGGCGCGCTCTTCGCCTTCGCCTCGCCCAACTTCTATGTGCCGCAATTTTCATGGGCCGCGATGGTCGAGCTCGTCGTGCCGCTCGCCATCACGGTCCTCGCGGTGCAGAACGCGCAAGGCATCGCCATCCTCGCCGCGAATGGGCACGCGGCGCCGGTGAACGCCATCACCACCGCATGCGGCGTCGGCTCCATTGCCACGGGGCTTTTCGGCGCCGTGTCCACCTGCCTGACTGGGCCGGTCAACGCGGTTCTGTCGAGCACGGGAGAAAAGCCTAGGCAATACACCGCGGCGCTTTTTTTCTGCGTGCTCGCGATCGCCTTCGGCGCGCTAGCGCCGTTTTTCACGCGCGGTCTGCTCGCGACGCCGCCGGCCTTCATCGCCACGCTCGCCGGCCTCGCCATGCTCAAGGTCCTCCAGACGGCGTTCACCGCCTCCTTCGGCGGCAAGTTCAGCTTCGGTGCGCTCGTCTGCTTCCTCGTCACCGTGGCCGACGTCGCGATCTTCCGCATCGGCGCGCCGTTCTGGGGGCTGGTTTTCGGCCTCGCGGCATCGTGGCTGCTCGAGCGTCGTGCTTAAATAGCCCATGCGCCTTTTCGCCTTCCTTCTCATCCTGCTCGCGCCGTGCGCGCTCGCGCAGGACTATCCCAATCGACCCGTTCGCCTCATCGTGACCGTTCCACCTGGCGGCGCGGCGGATTTCATCGCGCGCCTCGTGGGCGGGAAGCTTGGCGACGCGCTCGGTCAGCCGGTGCTCGTCGAGAACCGCGGTGGCGCGGGCGGGACCATCGCCGCGGACGCCGTCGCCAAGGCCGCGCCCGACGGCTACACGCTGCTCCAGAACTCCATCACGACACACGGCGTCGGCCCGCACCTCTATTCGAAGCTGCCGTACGATCCGGTCAAGGACTTCAGCGCCGTATCGGGCCTCGCACTGCTGCCGCTCATCATGGCGGTGAACGCCGAGCTACCCGCGAAGACGGTGAACGACGTGGTGGCGCTCGCGAAGAAGGAGAACCTCAATTTCGCCTCTTCCGGCAATGGCGGCGCGCCGCATATGGCGGCCGAGCTCTTCAAGAGCGTCACCGGCGCACCGATCACGCACGTGCCGTACAAGGGAAGCGGTCCGGCGGTCGCCGACCTGGTCGGTGGTCGCGTGCAGATCATGTTCGACGCGGCGCCGTCGCTCATCGCGCATATCCGCGCCGGCAGGCTTCGCGTGCTCGCGGCAGCGAGCGCCGAGCGAAACCGTCTTCTGCCCGAGGCGCCGACCTTCGCCGAGCTAGGCCATCCGCGGGTCGCCGTCTCGCTTTGGTACGGGCTGCTGGCCCCGGCCGCGACACCGGCGGCCATCGTCATGCGGCTGAACGCGGAAGTCGCCAAGATCCTGCAATCGGCGGACGTGCGCGAGAAGCTCGCCGCGCAGGGCGCCGAGCCGATGCCCGGCACGCCGCAGGCGTTTGCTTCATTCATGCGCGAGGAGATGGCGAAATGGGCGCCGGTGGTGAAGCAGGCGGGTGTGAAGCTCGACTAAGCGCCGCGCTGGCGCGCACTCGGTTCGAGGATCTTCCCGACGCGGTCGTGCAGCACGCGGTCCGTGGCATCGTGAACGCCGCCGCTTGCGTTCTCGCCGGACGCGAGGACCCGGCGGTGCAAATCCTCGCTGCAACGTTTCCCGGCGAAGACGCGATGCTCGACGCCGCCGCGGCCACCGCGCACGACTACGACGATACTCATCTCGCGACGGTGATTCACGCCACGCCCCCGGTCGCAGGCGTGCTGTTCTCGCTCGCGCGCCGACACGATTTGACCGATGGGCAGCTCGTGCATGCGTTTGCGCAAGGCCTCGAGGTGACATGCCGCCTCGGCAACGTCGTGATGCCCGGCCATTACGAGCGCGGCTGGCATATCACGAGCACCTGCGGCGTATTCGGCGCCGCGATGGCGGCGGCTCGGGTCTTGAGGCTCGACGAGCGTCAGATGCGCGACGCGCTTGGCATCGCCGCGACGCACGCCTGCGGCCTGGTCGAGATGCTCGGAAGCATGGCGCGCGTGCTGAACGCCGGCTCGGCCGCGCGCAACGGCCTCGCCGCCGCGCGTCTCGCCGCGCGCGGTTTTCGCGGCCCTGAACGCCCGCTCGAGGGTCTGCGCGGATTCGTGAACGTTTTTGGCGCGAGTCGCAACCTCGAGCGGCTAACCGACGGCTTTGGCGAGCGCTGGGAAATGTTGAACGTCGTTTTCAAGCCATATCCGTGCGGCGTCGTGCTGCATGCGCTGCTCGATGCCTGCCTCGAGCACCGCAGTGAGATCGCTCGCGCGCACGCGGTACGCTTGGCTCTTCATCCGCTGGCGATCGAGCGCACCGACCGTCCGGCGCCCCGCAATGCGCTCGAGGCGCGCTTGAGCGCGCAGCATGCCGTTGCCGCGGCAGCAGTGCGCGGCCGTGCTGGCCTCGAAGAATTCAGCGACGAAGCCGTCCTCCGGCCCGACCTCGTCGCGTTCCGAGCGCGGGTCCGGATTCACGCCGACGCGACCCTCGACAAGATGGCCGCCGTCGTCCACTTAGGGGACAAAACGATAAAAGCGCCGGCGCCCCGCCCTCTAAGCGACGAGCGGCTCGAAGCCAAGGTTCGCAAGCTTGCCGGAGCCGACGCGCAGGCGCTTCTGGCGTTCTCCCAAGAGCTTAGGGACCGACGAGCGGCCCGGAACGGGGCTGGAACGGCCTCCCGGAGTGCGGTTTCGCACTTGCTCATGGCACTAAACCGTAGTTAAATGAAGCACCTCCAACAAGTTCTTAAGAACAAACTGGAGCGGCTGGGGGGGATCCAGCCGAACGCATTCGGGCCGACTAGTACCCATCGGTGAGAAGCAGCCCCGTCGATGGGATCTGGTCGGCCCTTTCCTTTTCAGCGGTTCGCCTGGTCGAGCGCGGCCTTCGCGCCGTCGGCGTCGCCGCGCGCGCGACGCGCCTCGGCGATGATTCGCCAGTTTTCTGCGCGGAGCGATCGATCTTCGCCGGCCCACGAGTTCGACCGAGCCGCCATGTTCTCGGCCTGGACGTGCTCTCCTTGTCTCAGCCGCACGCGCGCGAGCTCCTGCCAGAGGCGCGGGTTGCGCGGCTCGATGCGCAGCGCCCGCTCAAGAGATGCGGCGGCAGCGACCATGTTTCCCGCCGCCTGCTCGCTGCGTGCGGTTTCGATGAGGCCCGCTACGGCGACGGTCTCCCGCTGAGCGGGTGGCGGCGGAGCTGGAATTGCCGGCGGTGCTTCGGGCTTCGGTTCCGGCTCGGGCTGAGTCGGCGGAACCGCGCATCCGGAGAGCAGCAACGCCAGCGCAATGAAGCGTCCCATCAGGCCGCGAATAGTACAGAAACGGTTAGCGACGCAGTAAGCGATCGAGCCAGCTCTTCGCGCGCTCCACGGTTTGTCCCACCGCCTCGACGGCGGCGTCCATGGCGCCGGAACAGGGCGCGCGATCGCGTGGCGCCGAGCCCTGCACGAAGGGGACTTCGGTCGAGCCGGGGCAAGTGACTCCGCCGCGCAGCCCGGTCTGCGGATCGATCGCGACGAGCTCGATGCGTTCCGGCTTGGCGAGGGCAAGGGGCTCGGGCGCGAGCGCCGCCATCATGTCGCCCCAGATCGGCAGCGCAGCGGCCGATCCGGAGAGCCGCGCGGCGCGGTTGTCGTCGTAGCCGACCCACACCACGGCGAGGCGGTCGCCGGTGAAACCCGCAAACCAGGCGTCGCGCTGCTCGTCCGTAGTGCCGGTTTTTCCCGCCGGAGCGATCTCCGGCGGGAGGAATTTGTTCAGGCCCTGACCGGTGCCAGCGCGCACGACTTCCTGCATTGCAGCCGAAAGGAGGTAGATCGGTTCTGGAGCGAACACCTGCTCGACCGCGAGCGGATAGCGCGTAAGCGGCCGGCCTTCCTGCGTGGTCACTTCGCGGATGGCGCGCAGCGGCGAGCGGAAACCGCCACTCGCGATGGTCTGGTACATCTGCGCCACTTCGAGCGGCGAAAGCTCGACGGCACCAAGAAGCGTCGACGCAAACGGCCGCAGCGGCCGCTCAACGCCGAGCCGGCGCACATTCTCGATCACGCGCTCGATGCCGAGCTCCGTGCCCAAGCGCGCCGCGGCCGCGTTGTAGGACTGCGCGAGCGCGGTCCTCAGCGGCACCATGCCATGAAACTTCTTATCGTAGTTCGCCGGCTGCCAGTCGGGCGCGCCGCGGCTCTTCCACACGAACTCGCTGTCGTCGATTGGCGTGAGGAGCGTATAGCGCTCGGGATCGGAAAGCGCGGTGAGGTAGATCGCGGGCTTGAGAAGCGATCCCACCGGACGCGCCGCGTCCAGCGCTCGGTTGTAACCGCGGTAGCGCGGGTCGCGCCCGCCGACGAGCGCCTGCACCTCGCCGCTCTGCGGATCGCTGACCACCACCGCGCCTTC
>JAICPQ010000065.1 GCA_025929745.1 Burkholderiales bacterium
GTATAGAGCGTGCGCAACGACTCGATCTCGAGTTCGATGCCTTTCAGGATGCCGCCCGTCGCCGAAATGCCGCTCGTATTCCAGAAGGCGGAGCCCTGACGCACAAGGTGGGCGTAACGGCTGCGCACCACGATGTGAATGTCGGCGGACGCGGCATTGGGCGCAAGCTCGATTTTCTCCACCACGCCGACTTGTACGCCGCGATAGTTCACCGGCGTCTCCACGCGGATGCCCTTCGGCCGCTCGGCACGCAGGACGAGCCGCAACCCGGGGACGTCGATGCCGACCGGCGCGCTGTCCAGGCCGTTGAACTCGGAAAGGCGCTCTTCGCCGTTGCCGGGCCGCACTTGGATCTCGGGGCCGCTCAGCACGGTGTTGAGGCCACTCACCTGGCTGAGGCCGATCTGCGGCCGCACGATCCAGAACACCGCGCCTTCGGTCGCGATGGGTGCGGCGGATTTATGCAGGCGCGCCTTCACCACGGCGCGGCGCCGATCCTCCGATAGCTCGATGCCGATCACTTCGCCGATCTGCACGCCGCGGTAGTGGATCGGGGTCTGGCCCACGCGCAGGCCGCTTGCGTCGTTGAAGCGGATCAAAATCTCGGGTCCGACCGAACGCATGTGCTGCCAGACCAGGTAGGCGGCCACGGCGAGCGCGACCAGGGGAATGACCCACACCAGGCGGAACAGGCGCCGGCGGCGGATGCGAGCGCGCGGTAGCTCTTCGCCGGTCATGGCCGCTGCCAGATGAGCTTCGGGTCGAACGCCGCGGAAGCGAGCATGGTGAGCACCACCACGGCGGTGAACGCGAAGAGCCCCGGGCCGGGCAGGATCTTCGCCCAGGTGCTGAGCTTTACGAGAGCCACGAGCACGGCGAGCAGGAAGACGTCGAGCATCGCCCACGGCCCGACTGCGTCGATAAATTTATAAAGCTGGGTGCGCTCGCGCAGGCGCTGACCCCATCCCGTGCGCGCCGTGACGACGAGCGCGAACAGCCCGGCGAGCTTGACGAGCGGAATCACCATGCTCGCCATGAACACGACGACCGCGACGAACCACTGATTGTTCTCGGCGAGGAGCACGATGCCGTCCCACACCGTGCTCTCGGAGTAGCCGCCGTAGAGGTACATCTTCATGATGGGATAGACGTTCGCTGGCACGTAAAGAATGAGCGCGGCGAGGGACAACGCGGCCGTGATCTCCAGGCTGCGCGCGCTCGCCCGGCCGCCCATGAACGAGCCGCAGCGGATGCACTCCGCCACGGTGCCCGGCGCAAGGGGGTCGAGGGCTTGGACCAGGCCGCAGGTATCGCAAGCAATTACCGACGCTTGGGCCATCTGGCATCGCTTTGCAAACAGCATGCCCAAGCGCGGCGCGCCTCATGTACCTTCCGGACCATGAAGGACTGGGACGTAGGCCTCGTTCGACACCTGGGTATCCGCTTTGTCGAAACGGGTAAGGACCGCGTCATCGGGGAGCTCGAGGTCCGGCCGGAGCTTCTTACGACCACCGGCGCGCTCCACGGCGGCACGCTTATGGCGTTCGCCGACACCATCGGTGCGGCGGGCACGGTGGCGAATTTGCGGCCCGGGCAAAGTACGGCGACGCTCGAATCGAAGACCAACTTCTTCGCCGCCGCGTTCGAGGGGGTGGTGCGGGCCGAATCAACGCCGCTTCACCGAGGCAAGCGCACGCACGTCTGGCAGACGCGCATAACGGATGCGAACGGCAAGCTTCTTTCGCTCACGATCCAGACCCAGGTGGTCCTATAAGCCGGCTCCTGCTCGTTATGGCACTGGCTTCGCAGACGGCGGCGGCATTCGATCTTCAGGGTCACCGGGGCGCGCGCGGCCATGCGCCGGAGAACACGCTCGCGGGGTTCGAGCGCGCGCTCGCGATCGGTGTCGACACGCTCGAGCTCGACGTCGGCGTGACGCGCGACGGCGTGGTGGTGATTCACCACGACCGGCGGCTCAACCCGGATGTGGCGCGCGGCGTGGACGGAAAGTGGGTCAGCGCGCCTGCGCCCACAATCTATTCGCTCTCCTATGCCGAGCTTGCGCGTTACGACGTCGGCCGTATTCGGCCGGGCTCGGACTACGCGCGACGCTTCCCACACCAGCAGCCGATCGACGGCACGCGCATCCCTCGGCTTTCGGATCTGTGGCCGATCGCTCCGCGGGTCCGCTTCAACATCGAAACGAAGCTCGTTCCCGAGGCACCGGAGGAGACGCTGCCACCGGAGCCTTTCGCGCGAGCGGTGATTGCGGAAGTACGAAGGGCCGGTGTGGCGCCGCGCACCACGATCCAGTCGTTCGACTTCCGCACGCTCGCGGTGGTACAGCGCGAAGCGCCCGAGATCCGCACCGCTTACCTCACGTCCGGGCAGCGCGGCGCTGCGGTGGCGACGAGCGTACATGCCCTGCAAGGCACGATCTGGTCGCCGAACTACCAGGACCTCGATCCGGTCGCACTCGCCGCGGCGCGCGGCTTTGGGTTGAAGGTCATTCCGTGGACGGTGAACGAGCCGGCCGACATCGCGCGCGTGCTCGCGATGAACGTGGATGGCCTCATCAGCGACTACCCGGACCGCGTTCGCCAGGCGCTCGGACGCTGATGCCGCCGGTCACGCAAGCGCTGCTCATCGCGAACGTCGGCGTTTTCTTGCTCGAAATGGCGGGCATGGTGGCCTTCGGCGAGTTCGCGCTCTGGCCGCCTCGCGGACTCGAATCGCGCTTCGAAGTCTGGCAGCTCGTTACTTACTCGTTCCTGCACGGCAGCGTCGCGCACATCTTCTTCAACATGCTGGGGCTGTACATGTTCGGTTCCGAGGTGGAGCGGCTCTTCGGTTCGCGCTTCTATGCCGCGTACTACTTCGGCTGCGTGGTGAGCGCCGCGCTGTGTCACCTCGTGGTGACCGCTTGGGCGGGCGGCCCTGCGTATCCGACCGTGGGCGCATCCGGCGGCGTGTACGGCCTGCTCCTCGCGTTCGGCGTGTACTTTCCGCACCGGCAGGTGCTGCTGCTTTTCCCGCCGGTGCCGCTCCCCGCGCGCATCTTCGTTCTTCTTTTCGCCGTGCTCGAGCTCGTCTTCGGCGTGACGGGAACCCAGGCCGGTGTGGCGCACTTCGCGCATCTCGGCGGCATGATCGGCGGCTGGCTGATGATCCAATACCGGCGCGGAGCGCTGCGCCGCTAAGCGGCACGAAAACTGCATGGAGGCCCCCGAAAAGGAGGCCCCATGTTTTCGCTGCTTCGCCAAGGCCTTGTAGCCGCGCTCCTAATAGGCTGTCAATGCGTATCGGCACAGACGAGCGTTCCGCCGACAGTGACAGTGCAGCAGCTCGCGCCGCAGCTCGTCCCATTCGCAGGATCGCAGGCCAATTTCCAGAATCTCGTGACGGGGCTTGCGCAAGGCACGCAAGTGCAGCTCTTCAGCGTGCTGCCCGATGGTTCCACGCAAGTCGTTAGCTTCACCCCGGCGCCCGTTCCGGTGGCGCAGATTCCGTCGCTGCTCGAAAGCACGCGCCAACAGCTGATCGGCTTGGGCATCGCCACGCCGAGCGCGCAGCAGCTCGCCCTCGCACTCACGGGCGGCGCGGTACCCCCGACGCTCGCTGGCGAGAGCCGACCGAGTCCGGCGGTGCAGACGCAGTCCCATGTGACACCAACTAATGCAGCGGCAGCCGCATCCGCCGAGGCGGCGGCGCGTGTGAATACGAGCGATAGCCTGCTCCCGCCGGGGGCCACCAGCCGCACGCCGGTCTCATCCACGCCGGCCACGCCCGGCCCAGCCGCGGTTGTGACACCGCCCGCTTCGAGTGCCAGCGCGGCGGCCGCGCATTCCCCGGCGCCCGGGGGAGTCGGCGGCGGAAGCCACGCCAGGTAGGCATGGGGAGCGTGCTGTACCTCGACGGAAGGCTACGGCGCCGGGCGCGCGTGCAGCCGTTGCGCACCGAGCGCAAGACCCAAGGCGCGCCAAAGAGCCTGTTGCGTCTTGGTTACAACTGCTGGGCGATCGCGCGCGCACAGCGGGCAGCGTTCATCGTCGACGCGAAGGATTATTTCGAGGCGTTCTACCGCGCTGCGCTGCGCGCAAAGCGCTCCATCGTGATCGTCGGCTGGGATTTCAACAGCCAGACGCGGCTGCACCACGATCCGGTGGCAAAGGACGGCCCGCCTGCGCTGCTCGGCGATTTCCTGAATTACCTCACGCGCCGGCGCCGCGGCCTGCGCATTCATGTCCTCGGGTGGGATTACCCCGTGCTCTTCGCGCACGATCGCGAGCTGCCGCCGTTCTACGGCCTCGGCGGCTGGACGCCCGCGCGACGCGTACACCTGCGCTACGACGACACGCATCCGGTGGGCGCCAGTCACCACCAGAAGGTCGTCGTGATCGACGACGCGATCGCGTTCTCCGGCGGCATCGACCTGACGGTGCGGCGCTGGGACTGCTGCGCGCACGCCGCCGACGACAAGCGGCGCCTCGCCTACGAGAAGCCCTACCCGCCCTTCCACGACACCATGATGGCGGTCGATGGCGAAGCGGCGCGGCGCCTCGGCGAGCTCGCGCGCGCGCGTTGGCGCCTTGCCACGGGGCACCGGCTGCGCTCTCCCGAAGTTGAATCCGATCCGTGGCCGCATGAGCTCGAGCCGAGCGCGACCGATGTCGACGTCGGCATCGCGCGCACGCTGCCGCCGCGCGGCGAGCTGCCGGCGGTACGCGAGATCGAGAGGCTCTATCTCGACATGATCGCCGCGGCGCGCAGCACGATCTATATCGAGAACCAGTACTTCACCGCGCCGCGCATCGCCCAGGCGCTCGAGCGCCGCCTCGGCGAGCCGGACGGTCCCGAGATCGTGCTCGTGCTGCGGCTGCTCTCGCATGGCTGGCTCGAGGAAGCAACGATGCATGTGCTGCGCACGCGCCTCATTCAGCGGCTGCAGACTGCCGACCGCCACGGCCGTTTTCGCGTTTATTACCCGCACGTGCCCGGCCTGCCCGAAGGCAATTGCGTCGACGTGCACTCCAAGCTTCTCATCATCGACGACGCGCTGCTGCGCATCGGCTCGTCGAACCTCTGCAACCGTTCCATGGCGCTCGATACGGAATGCGACCTGGTGGTCGAGGCGCGCGGCCAAGCGCGCATTGCCCAGGCGATCGGCGAGTTTCGCGACAAGCTGCTCGCCGAGCATCTCGATACGCAGCCCGAGCGTGTACGCGAAGAAATCCAGCGTGCGGGGAGCGTGCACGGCGCGATCGGCGCTTTCCGCGAGCAGACCCGCACGCTGCGCCAGTTCGACGAGCTCCCCGAGTGGTCTGACACCCTGCTCTCCGTAGCCTCGGTGGCCGACCCCGAAGAGCCGATCGCGCTGGAGACGCTGCTTTCAGAGCGCCAGGCGGAAGAATCCGTGGCGAAGGACAAGCCCGCTTGGGGCAAGATTGCCGGCTTGGTCGCAGTCGTGGCGGCGCTCATGGCGCTGTGGCGCTTTACGCCGCTGCGCGAGGTAGCCACTGCCGAAGCCGCGATCCAGTGGGCGAAAGCCTTCGGCGAGCTATGGTGGGCCCCGCTCCTCCTCATGGCGGCCTATACACCGGCATGCCTTGTCATGTTCCCGCGGCCGCTGATCACGCTCGCTGCGGTGCTCGCGTTCGGACCGTTGCTCGGATTCACGTACAGCCTGCTCGGCATCTGCGCTTCGGCCGCGGTGACATGGTGGATGGGTCGTCACATGCGCCGCGATACCGTGCGGCGGCTCGCCGGACCGAAGCTCGACCGCATGATCGATGTGCTGAAGAAGCATGGACTTGTCGCCATGACGCTTCTTCGCCTCGTGCCCATTGCGCCGTTCGCGGTCGAGAGTATTGTCGCCGGCGCGATCGGCATGAAGCTCTGGCACGTGGTGCTTGGCACGGCGATTGGACTTCTGCCCGGCACGCTCACGACGACGGTGTTCGGCGACGCGATCGAGACCGCGGTCACCGGCGCGGGCGAGGTCAACTGGTGGCTCGTCGGCGCCGCGGTCACCCTCCTCGCCGGCGGGGCCTGGGCCGTGAAACGTTGGTTCACGCGCATGGAGCGACGGATGCGCGCGCATGCCGAAACCGGCCGACAGTCTAGCTAACTGGCGCGCGCTCGACGCGCAGTTCGGTCCGGATGTTCTGCGGATCGCCTCGTACAACGTGCACGGCTGCCGGGGCGCCGACGGCCGCAAAGACGCGCAGCGCATCGCGAAGGTGATCGCCGAATGCGGCTGCGACACGGTCGGACTGCAGGAAGTCGACTATCGCCTCGACTACATCGCCGAGAAGCTCCGCATGGAGGCGATTCCCGGACTGACGCTCGCGCGCCACGACGGGCCATGGGGGAACGCGCTGCTTACCCGCCGCAAGGTGCTTGCCGTGCGGCGCTTCGGCTTCACCTACGGAGGGCGCGAGCCGCGTAACGCGCTCGACGTGGATCTCGAGGTGGCCGGCGAAACGGTGCGCGTCATCGTGACCCACCTGGGCCTCTGGCCCGCGGAGCGCCGCTACCAGGTCAGGCAAATCCTCAAGATGATCAAGGAAACGCCGATGTGCGAGCGCGTACTGGTGCTGGGCGATATCAACGAGTGGCTTCCGCTCGGACGGCCGTTGCGCTGGATGCACGCGCTTTTCGGCCGCTCGCCGGCCGAGCGCTCATTTCCCTCGCGCTGGCCGCTCGTCGCGCTGGACCGGGTCTGGGTGCGGCCGCGCCATGCCCTCCTTGCGCTCAAAGCGCATCGCACGCCGCTCGCGCAAGAAGCGTCCGACCACCTTCCCGTCAAAGCGATCGTCGCCATCCAGGCGCAGGACGCTAGGCTTTCCCGGGCTTCGGAGAGAACCGCCGTGGCCGCTTAAGCCGGCGTCGGTTTGGGACGACGCGGCTTACGCTTCTCGGCCTTGGCCGGAGGCACCTTGTCCAGGCGGTTGAACTCCGCCTGACTGAGCTTGCCGTCCCTGTTGCGGTCGGCGCGGTCGAATCGCGTTACGATCTCGCCGTGGCCCGCCGCCTCGGCGAGCGAAATGCGCCCGTCGCCATTCAGATCGAGCGCATGCAGCGTGCCGGCGGAGCGGCCGGGCAATGGGGCGGGCGCAGTTCCGCCAGCGGCGGCCGACACGTGGGCGTGGGCGTTGTCGAAGCCCGGGTTCCTGGATCCGTTCACGGCGATCACTCCGACGAGCGCGGATGCGAGGAAGACGATCAGCCCGAAAAGGGCGCCGGCGAGTGTTCTCACGGCACCCTTTCCGCAGGATGCGTGCCTGCTTCTCTACATCTAGTTACACATTCGGACAGACGCGCACGAGGGCGTTTCCTACATTGACGGCATGAAGCTGGTGACCGCGATCCTCGCCGCCCTGATCGGGGCCTTGCTCCTCATCAACCTCGCGCAAGCGCAGCCGCGCGCCTACCACCAGGGCGAGCTCGATGCCATGCTCGCGCCGATTGCGCTGCAGCCCGACAGCGTCGTCTCCCAAGTCCTGATCGCCGCAACGCGTCCACACGAGGTCGCGGCCGCCGCGCGCTGGGTCCGCGCCAATCCGCATCTTCGGGGCGACGATGCACTGCGCGCCGTCCAGTACGAGCCGTGGGACCCGGTGGTGAAATCGCTCGTCGCTTTCCCCGATCTTCTCATCCGCATGGATGAGAGCCCGCAATGGCTGCACGACCTCGGCGAGGCGTACCGCTGGCAGCAGCCGCACGTGATGCAGACGGTGCAGTCGCTGCGCCAGCGCGCGCAGGCCGCGGGCTATCTCGGCAGTAACGACGAGCAGGCTGTTTACCAAGACCAGGGCGCGATCGTGGTGCAGCCTCGCACGGAGTACGTCTATGTGCGCTACTACGATCCGTACGTCGTATACGGTAGTTGGTGGTGGCCGCACTACCGGCCTGTCTACTGGCGCCCGTGGGCGCCGCACCCGGTGTTCGTAACGCACCACTATCACCACCACAGGCCACACAACTGGCACCACCACAAGCCAGCGCATAACCACGTCGTGGTGAAGCCCTACGTGCGCGTGCCCGAAGCGCAGCGCCGACCGATCATCCAGCACCACCCCGTCGTCCAGCCGCGTCAGATGCCGGCGGCGAGCGGCTTCTCGCCGAAGCAGCAGATCCACCAGCGAAACGGCCGAGGCGGGCACTCCGCCGCGGTCCCCAAGCGCCGCGGCTAAGCTAGACTTTCCTCCGCCCCGGAGGAAAGTCGCATGATCATCCGCAGCGAAGACGACGTGACCGCGGCGGTGCTCGCGGAAATGCACCGCACGCCGGACTCGCGCACCAAAGAACTGCTCACCGCTCTCGTCAGGCATCTGCACGCCTTCGTGCGCGAGACGCGCCTCACCGAGCGCGAATTCCAGCAGGCGATCGCCACCATCAACGCGATCGGCCAGAAGACGACGCCGAGCCACAACGAAGCGATGCTGATCGCCGGCGCGCTCGGCGTTTCGAACCTGGTGTGCCTGGTGAACAACGCGCATCCCACGCAGGCGAACAATCTCGGACCGTTCTACCGCGCCGGCGCGCCGCGGCTCGCCGATGGCGCGTCGCTACTCCAATCGCCCACTCCCGGCGCGCGCCTTGAGTTCAAGGGCTTCGTAAGAGACAAGACCGGCAAGCCGGTGGCCGGCGCCGAGGTCGACGTGTGGCACTCATCGCCCGTGGGTCTCTACGAGAACCAGGACGCAACGCAAGCCGAGATGAACCTGCGCGGGCGATTCGTCACGCTGGACGATGGCTCGTTCAGCTTCACCAGCGTCAAGCCGGCCGGCTATCCCGTTCCGATCGACGGGCCGAACGGCGCGCTGCTTCGCGCGCAGAAACGGCACAATTTCCGCCCCGCGCATCTGCACTTCCTCATCTACAAGCCGGGCTACAAGACCATCGCCTCGCAGGTCTACGACCCCGAGGATCCGCACCTCGAGACCGACAGCCAGTTCGGCGTCACCGAGGCGCTGATCGGCAAGTACGAGCGCGAAGGCGAAGCCTACCGGCTGCGCTTCACCTTCGTCATCGAGCCTGGCGAGGCGCGCCGACCGCAGCCGCCGATCACGCAAAAAGTCACCGCCTAGTGCCGCGCGTCGTCCGCGAGACGCTGGTCTCGATGCGCGATCTCTTCGTGGCGTGGGCCCCGTTCATCCTGCTTGGCGCCGCGCTCCTCGTCGGCGCGTACTTCCTGCTGGACCCTGCCCCGCCGAAACGCGTGGTGCTCGCCACCGGTCCCGAGCAGAGCGCCTACACGGCCTTCGGCAACCGCTACGCCGACGAGCTCAGGCGCTATGGCATCACGGTGGAGCTGCGGCCGACGCTCGGCTCGCGTGAAAACCTGCGCCTTCTGCGCAACGGCAAGGAGTCCGTCGACGTCGCGTTCGTGCAGGGCGGCGCCAGCGAGGCGATCCGCACGCGAGAGGAAGAGGAGCTCGAGCCGGTCATTTCGCTCGGCAGCCTCTTTTTCGAGCCGGTGTGGATTTTCTACCGCGCGGATGCGATCAAGGATTTCACCTCGCTCACCCAGCTGCGCGGCAAGCGCGTCAACCTCGGCATGCGCGGAAGCGGCACGCCGGGGCTGGCGAATCGCCTTCTTGCCGCCAATCAGGTCGACCGCGCCGAGCTCACGCGCACCTCCACGTCGGACCAGGAAGCGGTGCTCGAGTTGCTCGACGGCAAGCTCGATGCGCTGTTCCTCGTAGCAGCGCCCGAAGCGCCCTACGTCCAGATGCTGCTGCAGACGCCCGGCGTGCGCCTCTTCGAGTTCGTGCACGCCGAGGCTTACGCGCGCCGCTACCGCTACATCCGCCCGGTGGTCCTGCCACGCGGCGTCGCGCATCTCGCGGCCGACGTTCCTCCTCAGGACATCACGCTCATCGCGACTACCACGTCACTGGTCGCCGCCGAGGACACGCACCCGGCCATCGTGCAGCTCTTCGTGCAGGCGGCGGCGCGCATTCATGCCGACCCGGGCTGGATTGCGCGCGCCGGCCAGTTCCCGAGCGCGCAGGGCAACGAGTTCCCGCTCGCCAAGGAGGCCGAGCGCTACTACCGCAACGGCCCGCCGTTTCTGCAGCGCTACCTGCCGTTCTGGGTCGCGAACCTGGTCGACCGGATGTGGGTCGCGCTGTTCTCGATCGTCGCGGTGCTGATCCCCCTCTCCCGGCTCATCCCGCCGCTCTACACCTTTCGCGTCCGCTCCCGCATCTTCCGCTGGTATCGCAACCTGCGGCTGATCGAGCAAGAGCTCGAAGAAGGCAGCCGCGCGCGCGCCGAGCTTGTCGCTTCGCTCGACAAGCTCGAGAGCCGCGTCGCGAGCATCCGCGTACCGCTCGCCTATGCCGACGAGCTCTACTCGCTACGCTCGCACATCGATCTCGTGCGCGCGCGACTGAACTCCGGGCTCAGTGGATCGCCAGACGCTTCACCTGTGAAGCGCGCTTCTTCTGCAGCGTGAGGTAGAGCACGCCATCCGCGTAGCGCGCCTGCGCGGAATCCTGGTCGACAGCCTCTGGCAAGCTGAGGTTGCGCGCGAACTTGCCGAAGCTACGCTCGCGCAGCAGCCAGTTCGGCTCTTCTTCAGTCTTCGGCTGCGCAACTTCGGCGCCGATCGTCACCGTGTTCTCGTACACGCCGACCTGGATTGCCTCCTTCGGCACGCCGGCAAGCTCGATGGCAAGCTCGTAGGCGTTCTCGGTTTCGGTGACGTCCATCTTCGGCCCCGCCCAGCCCTGCCGGATCATCGGGTCGAGAACCGGACGCAAGACGGTGGGAACCATCTCGAGCAGGCTTCCCTCGAACGGGAGCGCCGCCTTGAACGGGTCCCAACGGACGAGTTCATTCATAGCGTTCTCCTAAAAGTGGTTTGCGAAAGAGCGGGCACCAGTGCCCGCCTGGCGAGAAGCTATGTTCGACGCCGTGGATTTCAAGAGGCTTGCCGCATCTGGGTCTGCGCTGCTGGAGGAGCACTACCGGCGCGTCCGCGGGAACGATAACCGGCGCGGTCCCTA
>JAICPQ010000283.1 GCA_025929745.1 Burkholderiales bacterium
CGCCGGGCTATCGGAAGCCGACGCGCAGACGCTCGCCAGCTGGGTGCTAAAGCAGAACTAGGCGAGGTCGAAGGCGCGCCGCGTCTCGCCCACCACCTGGCCAGCGATGAAGCGCTCGGCGAGATCGGGGGCGTGGTCGGCGGCGAGCTGGGCGTCGACCCAATTGGCCTCATCGCCGCTGTAACGCCTCACCGAGGTGAAGCAACAGCCTGCGCACTCGTCGTAGGCGGCGAGCTCCCAATTGAGAAGGCTTAGCAGCGCGTCTTCCGCTAGGGTCGGTTTCATGAGGAAGAGCCTGCCACCGGGTGCGGCGCCCGGTGTTGACCTACGTCAGACGTAATCGAGAAAAATCAAGCCGCGCGCGGGATCGGCACGAAGAAGGACTCGCGCACCACATCCTTGCCCGCGATCAGCTCTTCAGCCTCGCGGCGCTCTTCGTCGAAGACAACGGCGGCAAGCTTCTGCAGCGTCTCTCTCGCTTCATCGAGCGTGCGGCCATGCGAGTTGACACCGGGCAACTCTTCGATGAAGCCGATGTAGCCATGATTCGACTTCAAGTAAACCGCTGTGAACGCGAGCCTGCCCTGTTCCATTCGTCATCCTCCTGCCTTGGAGAAGACAGGTTACGCGAGCAAGCTTTCAAAAGTATGACTTTCGAAAAATATTGTTCGCCAAGTGATACTTCAAAACCTGTGTGGTTCTAACGACGACAAA
Organism: Burkholderiales bacterium; assembly: GCA_025929745.1. GTDB lineage: Bacteria > Pseudomonadota > Gammaproteobacteria > Burkholderiales > SG8-39 > SCGC-AG-212-J23. Next base: position 715 of record JAICPQ010000283.1, read on the forward strand.
ATTTTTGCGCCGCGAAAAATTTGCTGCGGTGCTAACAATTGAAGAACGCGCTCGCAAAAACGTGAAACCCGTCGCGCAAGCGACCCTTTTCTAGCGCTCGAGCAGCGATTTTTTTTCTTTGATCTTCGCCCAAGTGTCCGCATCAGCAGGCGCGGGCTTGCGCTCGATGATCGCGGGCCAGATCTTCGAGAGCTCCGCGTTAAGCGCCGTGAAATTTTTCTGCTGATCGGGCACGTCGTCTTCCGCGAAGATTGCTTCGACCGGACACTCCGGGACGCACAGCGTGCAGTCGATGCACTCGTCGGGGTCGATCACCAGCATGTTCGGCCCCTCGCGGAAGCAGTCCACCGGGCATACGTCGACGCAGTCGGTGTACTTGCACTTGATGCATGCTTCAGTAACGACGTAAGTCATAGGAATCAATAGTTTAGCATCGCGCCGAGCGGAGTCTTGGGATGCGCGCGGCCCGACCCCATAATAAGGACCTACCCGGCGACATTCCCAGAGGAGCCATGGCGAGTACCACTTCCGCGATCCACCGCGTTACCGACGAAACTTTCGGCCCCGAGGTGCTGAAGTCCGAAACCCCGGTGCTCGTCGATTACTGGGCCGAATGGTGCGGCCCCTGCAAGTCGATCGCGCCGATCCTGGACGAAGTGGCGAAGGAGTACGAAGGACGCCTGAAGATCGCCAAGATGAACGTCGACGAGAACCAGCTCACGCCGGCGAAATTTGGCATTCGTGGTATCCCGACGCTCATGCTGTTCAAGAACGGCAACGTCGAGGCGACCCGCGTCGGCGCACTCTCGAAGTCGCAGCTGACCGCCTTTCTTGACAGCAATATCTAAACGCCTTACTCTGACTTGAGATGAGCCGCGCCGGAGGTCCGGCGCGGCGGCAAGTCCAGCGCCCAAGACAAAATCCGGGGCGCACTTCCCGAGAATGAGCAGCAGACCCCAGGCAGTTCAGCCCGAAGCAGTCCGTTCATCCCCTCGCGCGGAATCCGCGGCCGCGCCAGCGTCTTCGCCCCTGCCCATCCCTATGCATCTCTCCGAACTGAAGACGAAACACGTGAGCGAGCTCGTCGAGGTCGCCGTCTCCAACGGCATCGAGAACGCGAGCCGCATGCGCAAGCAGGACCTGATCTTCGCGCTGCTCAAGAATCAGGCGAAGAAGGGCGAATCGATCTTCGGCGATGGCACGCTCGAAGTGCTGCCCGACGGCTTCGGGTTCCTGCGCTCGCCGGACACTTCGTACCTGGCAAGCACCGACGACATTTACGTCTCGCCCTCGCAGATCCGGCGCTTCAACCTGCACACCGGCGACTCGATCGAGGGCGAGATCCGCACCCCCAAGGACGGCGAGCGCTACTTCGCGCTCGTCAAGGTCGACAAGGTCAACAGCGAAGCCCCGGAAGCGGCGAAGAACAAGATCCTCTTCGAGAACCTTACGCCGCTGCACCCGGACGAGCCGTTCAAGCTCGAGCGCGACATCAAGGCCGAGGAGAACCTCACCGGCCGCGTGCTCGACATCGTCGCGCCCATCGGCAAAGGCCAGCGCGGGCTGATCGTCAGCCCGCCCAAGGCCGGCAAAACGGTGATGCTGCAGCACATCGCGCACGCGCTGGTCGCGAACCACCCGGAAATCTCGCTCATCGTGCTCCTCATCGACGAACGCCCCGAGGAAGTCACGGAGATGACGCGAACGGTGCGCGGCGAAGTGGTCGCCTCGACCTTCGACGAGCCGGCCTCGCGGCACGTGCAGGTCGCCGAGATGGTCATCGAGAAGGCGAAGCGCCTCGTTGAGCACAAGAAAGACGTCGTGATCCTGC
>JAICPQ010000124.1 GCA_025929745.1 Burkholderiales bacterium
ATGACGACGTGAAACAAGTGATCGGCAAGGCCCTGGCGAAGGGTAAGCCGAAGATGGTGGTCGAATGTTCCTCGATCTCGCTTGAAGGCTCCGCGGAGCTGCGCAAGACGCTGGAGAGCAAGGGCATTGATTATCTCGCTGCGCCGGTCAGCGGGAACGCCAAGGTGATCAAGGCCGGCAAGCTCACCTTCGTGGTTTCCGGGCCGAAGGGGGCGTACGAGACAGCGCGGCCCTACCTCGACATGATGGGCACCGGCTCGAGCTACGTGGGCGAGGGCGAGCTCGCGCGCATCGCGAAGATCTGCCACAACGTCATGCTGGGCGTGGTGATTCAGAACCTGTGCGAGATCACGATCCTGGCCGAGAAGGCGGGCATGCCGCGGCACGCGTTTCTCGACTTCCTGAATAAGAGCGTGATGGGCTCCATGTTCACGCGTTACAAGACGCCGGCGCTCGTGAACCTCGATTTCCATGTCACCTTCACGCCCAAGCTGCTGCGCAAGGATCTCGATCTCGGCCTCGAGGCCGGCCGCAAATTCGACGTGCCGATGCCGCTCAGCGCGCTTACGCGCGATCTCTTGCAGCAGATGATCGGCCACGGCATGACCGAGCAGGACTTCTCGACACTGCTCCTCATGCAGGCGAAAGCATCCGGCGTCGAGCTCAAGCCCGAAAACAAGGAGGTAGGGGATGGCCTCTCGTCGTGAGTTTCTCAAGGGAAGCGTAAGCGCCGCCGCGCTTTCGGGTTGCAGCACGCTCATGCCTACGCAAGCGGCCGACACGCTAATCGTCAACGGGCGCATTGCGACGCTCGACCCGAAAAACCCTAACGCCGAGGCGATCGCTATCCGCGGCGAGCGCATCATTGAGGTAGGCAATCCCGGCGAGCTCGAGAAGTATCGCGGCCCGAATACGCGCGTCATCGACGCGGGGCGGCGCATCGTCATTCCGGGGCTGAACGACGCACATACGCACTTCATCCGCGGCGGGCTCACCTACACCAACGAAGTGCGCTGGGACGGCGTGCCTTCGCTCGCCGAGGGGATGCGCCGCGTGCGCGAGCAGGCGAAGCGCACGCCGCCGCCGCATTGGGTGCAGGTGATCGGCGGCTGGACCTGGGCGCAGTTCGCCGAAAAGCGCCATCCGACGCTCGACGAGATCAACGCCGCGACCGGCGATACGCCGTGCATGATCATGCATCTCTACGACCGCGCGTGGCTCAATCGCAGCGCGGTGCGCGTGCTTGGCTGGGAAAAGGAGGTGCCGAAGCTCTTCGGCGGTTTCGTCGAGCGCGACGCGACTGGCCGACCCACCGGGCTTGTCATGTCCACCACGAGCCTCGCGAGCCTGGTGTCCGTATGGCTGCGGGTGCCGCGCCTTTCGCAGGACGAGCAGGTCATTTCGACGCGCCATTTCATGCGCGAGCACAACCGGCTCGGCGTGACGAGCGTGATCGATGCCGGCGGCGGCGGCCAGAACTTCCCCGAAAACTACGCCGCGATCGCGAAGCTCGCCGCCGATCGCCGGCTCACGCTGCGCATCGGCTACCAGCTTTTCGCCCAGACCCCCGGCAAGGAGCTCGAGAATTACCAGGTGTGGTCGAAGCTCGTCTCCATCGGGCAGGGTGACGACTACTACCGCATGGTGGGCGCGGGCGAATACCTTCTTTACGCGGCGGGCGATCCTGCGAATTTCGCCAAGGACTGGGTGAAGCCGCCGGCCGGAGTGATGGAGCCGCAGTTCGCGGCGGTGGTGAAGCATCTCGCCGCACTCGGCTGGCCGTTCCGGCAGCATGCGACCTTCGATTCGACCGCCGCGCGGCAACTCGACGTGCTGGAGCAGGTGAATCGCGAGGTACCGCTCAAGAAGCTGCGCTGGGGTCTCGACCACTGCGAGACGCTGACGCCGAAATCGCTTGAACGGCTCGCCGCCCTGGGCGGGAGCGTGAGCATTCAAAACCGCATGTCTCTGGATGGCGAAGCGTTCGTCGCCAAGTACGGCGTCGCCGCGGCCGAAGACGCGCCGCCGATCGCGCGCATCCGCGAGATGGGCATCCCGCTCGCCTGCGGCACGGACGCGAATCGCGCGACGAGCTACAACCCGTGGATCGGCGTGCACTGGCTGCTCACCGGCAAGACGCTCGGCGGTTCCAAGCTGCAGGGCGAGAAGAACCTGCTTGACCGCACCGAAGCGCTGCGTCTCTTCACCGCCGGCGGCGCGTGGATCTCGTCGGAAGAAACGAAGAAAGGCACGCTCGAGGCCGGCAAGCTCGCCGACCTTGTCGTCTTGAGCGGTGATTATTTCTCCATGCCGGTGGACGAGGTGAAAGATCTCGAGTCGGTGCTGACGATGGTGGGCGGAAAGGTGGTGTACGCGGCGGCCCCGTACGCGCAGCTCGATGCGCCGCCGCTGCCATCGCTGCCCGATTGGCTGCCCGTGCGCCACTACGGCGGCTACCACAAGGCGAAGATCGCGCACTCCCATCACCCGGTGATCATCAGCGATGCTGGCAACTGGTCGGCGGAATGCTCCTGCGGAGGGATCTAATGGCAAAGCAGCGCATCAGCTATTTCCCGGTGGAACAAATGGACGCGGAGATGCAGCGCGAGATGGACCGCTGCCGGCGCGAGGGCACGCCGCGGCCGGAAAGCTCGGCGGTGCGCGCGCACGTGCCGGCGGCGTTCTGGGCGTTCGCCAATTCGTGGCGCGACCTTTTCAGGAACGGCGTGTGCGACCACGCCATCAAGGAGCTGTGCCGGCTCTACGTTTCGCGTTCGGTGCAATGCGATTACTGCGGCAACCAGCGCTCGATAAAGGCGGCCGCCGCCGGCGTGATTGAGGACCACGTCAAGGACCTGCTCAACTTCGAAAAATCGGCGAACTACTCGGACAAGCAGAAGGCGGCGCTATCGTACGCCGAGGCCATTACCTGGCACCTCGAAACCGACGACGCGTTCTGGGAGCGCCTCTACCGGCACTTCAGCGAGCCCGAGCTCGTTGAGCTGGGTTGCTTCATCGCCCTCACGATGGGGCAGCAGAGCTGGCTGCGGCTCCTCAACATCGACCACCACCAGGTATTGGCCGGGACTTCCGCTTCAATGGCGCCGGGCTACGAGGACGCGGATTCACTGCGCAGGAACAAATCATCTCCGGAGTATTGGGCGCGCTCGCGTGCGGATAACGGCAGCCCTCGTTCGTGAAAAAGGCGCGCCGTTCCGGCTCGAGACGCTGCACCTCGCCGATCCGGGCCCCGATGAAGTGGTCGTGCGCGTCGCCGCGTGCGGCGTGTGCCAGACCGATGTGCACGGCCGCGACGACTATTTCGGCATCCCGTTTCCGTGCGTGTTTGGCCACGAAGGCGCGGGCGTCGTCGAACGCATCGGAGCGCGCGTAACGAAGGTTGAGGTCGGCGACCGCGTCGTCATGGCCTCGCCGTCGTGCGGGAAATGTTCGGCGTGCCGGCGCGGATTGCCGGGCTACTGCGCTGACGCGCGTCGCATCAAGTTCGGCGGCCGCCTGCGCGATGGGCGCCCGCCTTATGCGGAAAGCGTGTCCGGCGCGTTCTTCCAGCAATCGGCCTTCGCAACGCATGCCCTCGCCACCGAGGGAAACGTCGTGAAGCTGCCCGACGATCTTCCGCACGAGGTGGCAGCGGCGTTTGCCTGCGGTGTCAACACCGGAGCCGGCGCGGTGTTGAACGTGCTGAAGCCGGCGCCGGGTTCGTCGATCGCGGTGTTCGGCGCCGGTTCCGTCGGCCTTGCCGCGGTCATGGCCGCGCGCATTGCCGGTTGTGCCACGATCTGTGCCATCGATTTGCACGAGAACCGGCTTGCGCTTGCGCGCGAATTGGGCGCCACGCAGGTCGCGCGCGAAAAGCCGGAGCGCTCCTTCGACTTCACGCTCGAAGCGGCGGGCAGCGCGCAGGCGCTGCGCGCTGCGGTTGACGTGCTCGCGCCGCTCGGCGTGTGCTGCCTGGTCGGCAGCGCGCGCAAGGGCACGGAAGCGCGCCTCGAGATGACGCAGCTGCAGCACGGGCGCACGCTGCGCGGCTGCATCCAGGGCGACGCGCCGGCCGAGGCGTTCTTTCCGCAGCTCTTCGCTTATTGGCGCGAGGGCCGTCTACCGGTCGAGAAGCTAGTGAGCTACTACGAGTTTTCCGACGTCAACCGCGCGGTCGCTGATTCGTTGAGCGGAAAGGCGGTGAAACCCGTGCTTCGGATATCATGATTCCTGCCGTTCCTTGAGGAGGAGGCAATGAAGAACGCAGTCCGGCTGCTTGCGGCCGCGCTCGCAGCGCTCGCATGCGCGGCATACGCGCAGAATTACCCCACCAAACCGGTGCGGCTCGTCATCTCGTTCACGCCGGGCAGCTCCACCGACATCATCGGTCGCGCGGTCGCCGCGAAGCTGCAGGAGGTGTGGGGCCAGCCCGTGGTGGCGGAGAACCGCCCGGGAGCGGGCGGCACCGTGGGCTCGGAATTCGTCGTGCGCTCCGATCCCGACGGCTATACGTTGCTCGCCAACTCTTCTGCGCACGCCGCGAACCCCGGCATGTACAAGGAGCTGCGCTACGACACCATGCGCGACTTCGTGAACCTCGCGCTGCTCGGCGGCGGACCGAACGTGCTCATCGTGAGCCCGGAATCGGGCTGGAAGTCGCTCAAGGACTTCGTCGACGCGGCGAAGAAGACCCCCGGCAAGCTCAACTTCTCTTCCGCCGGCATCGGCAGCGGCACGCATTTCAATCTCGAGAAGCTGAAGCTCGCCGCGGGAATCGACGTCCAGCACATTCCGTACAAAGGCACCCCCGAGGCAATCGGCGACACCATCGCCAACCGCGTGTGCTGCTACTGGGCGCCGCTGAACGCGGCGCTCCCGCATGTGAACGGCGGCAAGGCGACCGCGCTCGCGATCTCGTCGGCACAGCGCTCGCCGCTGCTGCCGAACGTGCCCTCAGTGGCCGAGCAGGGCTACGCGGGCTTTGACTACACGCTCTGGGTCGGGCTGTGGGGGCCGGCGAAGATACCGCAGGACATCGCGGCGAAGATCAACAAGGACGTGAACGCCGCGCTCGCGAGCCCCGATCTGAAAGAGCGCCTCGCGAAGCTCGGCACCGTGCCCGGCAACCTGACGATTCCGCAATTCACCGACTTCGTGAAGAAAGAAATCGAGGATACGAAGAAGATTCTCGACGCCGCCGGCATCAAGCCACAGTAGGGCGGCAGTTGATCAAGGAGGCAGCCATGATGCGTGTTCGTTTCGCGATTGGCCTTGCTCTCACCGTTCTCGGTTGCGCTGCACTGGCGCAGGGAACCGAATACCCTTCTAGACCGGTACGCATGCTGGTCGGCTTCGCCCCTGGCGGCGCGACGGACATCATCGCGCGGCAGGTTGCGCAAGGCCTGACGGAGAACCTGGGCCAGCCGGTGCTGGTGGAGAACCGGCCGGGCGCGAGCAGCCAAATCGCCGGAGATCTGGTCGCGAAAAGCGCGCCCGATGGCCATGTGCTTCTCATGACGACGCAGACGCTGATGACGTCGCAGATGATCGAGAAGCGCACATACCCGGATCTGGTGAAAGACTTTGCTGCGGTGTCGCTCTGCGCCACGAGCCCCCTCATCCTCGTCACTCACCCTTCACTGCCGGTGCGCTCGCTGCAGGACCTGATCGAGCTCGCGCGTTCGCGGTCCGGAACGCTCCACTACGGCTCCGGTGGCGTGGGCACGACGCCGCACCTGTCAGCCGAGCTGATGGCCTACGTGGCGAAGCTGAAGCTCGTGCACGTCCCCTACAAGGGCGAGGCGCCGGCGATCGCCGACGTGCTGGCCGGCCACGTGCCGTTCATGTTCTCGAACGTGACCGCGTCGAACCCGCACGTGCAGGCGGGTAAGCTTCGCGCGCTCGCCGTCACCGGCCTGCAGCGTACGCCCGTCGTTGCCGGCGTGCCGACGATGGACGAATCGGGTTTGAGCGGCTTCGAGGTGGTCGGATTCTTCGGCGTCATGGCGCCCGTCGGCACGCCGTGGGCGATCGTAACGCGCCTCAACGGGGAGATCGCGAAGGTCCTTGCTCGCCCCGAGACGCGCGAGCGCTTTGCGGCGCAGGCGCTCGAGCCCGGCCGCATGAACGCCGTGCAGTATGGCGACTACATTAAGTCCGAGGCCGAAAAGTGGGGCAGGCTGATCCGCGAGGCGGGAATTACGCCGCAATAAGCGGTTTTTTCAGCGGCACGCCGGTGAGGCGCTGCAGCTCCTGAAAATCAAGTCCGTCGACGATGTCGACGACGTGCAGCCCGTCGGGCTTCACGTCGATGACGGCGAGATCGGTATAGATGCGGTCGACGCAGCGCGCAGCTGTGAGCGGGTAGCTGCACCGCTCGACGATCTTGCTCTCGCCGCTTTTCGTCAGGTGCTCCATCATCACGAGCACCTTCTTCGCTCCGACCGCGAGGTCCATCGCGCCGCCGACCGCAGGAATCGCGTCGGGCGCGCCGGTGTGCCAGTTCGCGAGGTCGCCGCGCGCCGAGACCTGAAATGCGCCGAGGACTGCGAAATCGAGGTGGCGGCCGCGGATCATGCCGAACGAGTCGGCATGATGGAAATAAGCGCCGCCGGTGAGCAGCGTGACCGGCTCCTTGCCGGCGTTGATCAAGTCTTCGTCTTCCTCGCCGGGCGCCGGCTTCGGCCCGATTCCCAGCACGCCGTTCTCGCTGTGCAGGATGATCTCGCGTCCCTTCGGCAGGAAGTCGGCGACCAGCGTTGGCAGGCCGATGCCGAGGTTCACATAAGCGCCTTCGGGAATGTCGCGCGCGACGCGCGCGGCCAGCTGTTTGCGGTCGAGCTTTTTCATCACGCAGCCCTCTTCAGCGACGCCGGAACACGCACGATTCTATGGACAAAGATGCCCGGCGTGACCACGTGCTCCGGGTCGATCTCGCCGAGCTCGACCGTCTCGCGCACCTGCACCACCGTGCACTTCGCCGCCATCGCCATGAGCGGGCCGAAGTTGCGCGCGGTCTTGCGGTAGGTGAGGTTGCCCCATCGATCGGCGCGATCGGCCTTGATGAGCGCATAGTCGGCGTGGATCGGGTACTCGAGCACGTAGTCGCGCTCGCCGATGCGCCGCGTTTCCTTCCCTTCCGCGAGCTTCGTTCCATAGGCAGTCGGTGTGAAGAATGCGCCGATGCCTGCGCCGGCGGCGCGAATGCGCTCGGCAAGCGTGCCCTGCGGGACGAGCTCGAGTTCGATTTCACCCGCCCGATACAGCCTGTCGAAGTGCCATGAGTCGGCCTGTCTCGGAAACGAGCAAAGAATCTTGCGGACCCGCTTGGCGCCGATCAGCGCGGCAAGCCCCGTGTCGGCGTTGCCGGCGTTGTTGTTGACGATGGTCAGTTCGCGCGCGCCCTGCGCGATGAGGGCATCGATCAACTCCGCCGGCATGCCCGCATTGCCGAAGCCGTGAATCAGGATGGTCGCGCCATTGGGAACGTCCGCAAGCGCGGCTTCGGGGCTCGCCACAAACTTGTTGATCATCCGCGAATTATCGCAGCGCGCTCTTTTAGACTCGACTTTCATTACTCTGGATAAGCCGTTGAAAAACCGTAGGATCTAATCCCAAAAAGCGTGTAGTCGAAAATCTACGTAAGTCCTTGTCTCCGTTAAAAAAGTCCGCTTGACCCGCGCTCAGATTCGCCTTAGAGTGGCAAAAGGTAGGAGAAAGTGGCACAACAAGCCATATGGGGACGGGATTTCATGGAGCGGCGGTCATCACCCTCGACGCCAAAGGGCGCGTCGCTGTCCCCACGCGCCATCGCGGCGCGCTGCTTGACGGGGCTAAGTCGGTCGTGCTGACCGCCCATCCCGAGGGTTGCGTCCTCATCTACCCCGAGGCGGCCTGGGAGCCAGTTCGCGCCAAAGTTGAGGCGTTTCCGGCGTTCCATCCCCAAGCGAGCTGGTGGA
>JAICPQ010000014.1 GCA_025929745.1 Burkholderiales bacterium
CGAGTGGTTCAACCACGTGCCGCTCGCGAGGCGCATCGCGCGCGGCGTCGACGTGCGCTGTGGCGAGCACCGCGGTGTGGGCAAGACCATCGAGGAGCTGAAGAGCCGCGGCGCAAAGCGCGTTGGTCTTATCGGGCCGCTCCTGGCGGCCAAGTGCCACGCGCTCGCGAAGGAGTTCGACGTCGTGCTGCTCGATGGCGAGTACGTCGGTCTGCGCCTGGTGAAATCCGAGGAAGAGATCGAGTGGCTGCGCAAGGGGGCGGCGCTGAGCGATGCGGGGTTCCAGGCGCTCCTCGAGGGCACCAAGCCGGGCATGAACGAGCCCGCGCTCGCCAACCTAGTCGAGCGCGCGTATGTGGGCGAAGGCGGGACGACCTTCATCCACTACATCGGCGTCACTTCCATGCGCGACCCGCACATCTGCGTTCCGCCGCAATTCCCCTCCGACCGTGAGACCAAGGTGGGCGACGTGGTGTTCTGCGAGCTGTCCGCCTCGTGGTGGGACTATGCGGGTCAGGTACTGCGCAGCTTCACCGTCGGTGCGGAGGCGACAGCGCTCTATCGCGAGCTTTACGCGACCGCCGAGGCGGCGTTCGACTCGGTTACGGCGGCCGTAAAGCCTGGTGCAACCGCCAAGGACTTGCTCGAGGCTTCGCGCGTCATCGAAGATCGCGGCTTCACGATCTGCGACGACCTCGTGCACGGCTTCGGCGGCGGTTACTTTCCGCCGATCATCGGCTCGAAAAGTCGCGGCGCCGGCCCGCTGCCCGATTTCACCCTCGAAGAGAACATGACCATCGTGGTTCAGCCGAATGTGGTGACGCCCGACCACAAGGCCGGCTTGCAGGTCGGCGAGCTCATTCGCGTCGCCAAAACCGGCTTCGAGCGGCTCCACACCGCACCGCGCGGTTTCTTCCGAACTAGAGCATTGCGGAGCCGCCGTCCACGACCAGCGTCTGGCCGGTGATGAAGGCGGCGTCGGAACTTGCGAGGAAGCTTACGGCGCCGACGAGGTCGTCCGGCGTTTCGTCGCGCGGGATGGCGCGCGATGCGCGGCTGCGCTCGCCGGCCTGAACGTGCGCAGCGTCCTTGGCGACGGTCTCCGACAGCGTGAACCCGGGTGCGAGCGCGTTGACCGTGATGCCGTCCTTGCCGAGCTCGCGCGCGAGGCCGCGCGTCATCGCGATCACCGCGCCCTTGCTCGAGATGTAGTGCAGGAAGAGCGGCACGCCTTTCAGCGGCGCGCCCGAGGCGAGGTTGATGATGCGGCCGTAGCCGCCTTTGCGCATGTGGGGCACGCAGGCGCGCGCGCAGAGCGCGGCGCCGATCACGTTCACGTCCAGCACCTTGCGCCACTCGGCGACGCCGATTTCCTCGAAGGGTTTGAGCTTGAGCGCGCTGAAGACCGCGGCGTTGTTGACGAGGATGTCGATGCGGCCGAAGGCCTTCACCGTTTCGGCGGCCCTGCGCGCGACGTCGGCTTCGCTGGAAACATCGATCTGCAACCCAAGCGTGCGGGCCGCAGTGGCTTTCGCGATCCCGGCGGCGGCTTCGCTGAAGTTCCGCAGGTCGGCGATGACGACCGCGGCGCCATCGGCGGCGAGCCGGCCCGCGAGCGCTCTTCCGATGCCGCCGCCTGCGCCAGTGACGACCGCGACTTTGCCGTTCAGCCTTTCCACACCACGTCCTCGTACGCGACGTCCCTGGATAGCAAGCCCATGTCGCGCGCGAAGCGGTTCATCGCTTCGATGCTCCGGCGCGAGATGGTCGGGTCGTAGAACGGCGCGTCGCGCCGGATGAGCTCGGCGATGAGGCTCGCTTCCGTCGGCGGAAAGAGCTTGCGGCCGACCGCGGTTGCGCGCTCCGGGTTCTTCTTGAGCGCGTCCTGTGCCGCCATGACGGCGTTGATGGCGCTGCGCGCGACTGCGGGACGATCGCGGATCGTCTTCTCCGTCGCAACGAGCGCGGGAAAGGTATAGCCCTTCGCTTCCTCCGAACCATCCCGGCGCGCATCGAGCAAAACCGTGCCGATTTCGTTGCGCACCGCCACCTCCGCGCCCATGCCGTTTGCCCAGAAGCCATCGAGTTTGCCGTCCGCGAGCGCTTTCGCCGCCATGAGGCCGAAAGAGGCGGTTTTCTCGATGACGCCGGGTACCGGGCCGATTTGCACGTCCTTCTGTGGATCGATTCCCGCGCGCCGCAGAAGCTGCTTCAAGCCGTCGACTGGGCCCGGCGCGGCGCCGATGCGCAGGCCGCGCACAGCGGAAAGGTCGCGTTTGCGCGCCTTGAGATCGCTGCGCACGACAAGAAACCAGTACATGTGCTGGGCGAGGGCGCACAGGAGCCGCCCGCCTTGCCAGTCCTTGAAGGCGTAGAGCGCGGCATGCGCGGCGCCGCCGACGAAATCGAGCCTGCCGTCGCGTAGCTCCTCGTAGGTCTTCGTGACCGGATAGAGCAGCTCGAGCTCGGCATCAAGCAAGCCGAGCTCGACCGCAGCGACGAGCGGGAAGTACGACGGCGAGATCAGGTCCGGGATCGCGACCTTCATCTCATGCCGGCTGCGTTCACGGCTTCCTTCCAGATGGCGATGTCTTCGCGCATTGTCTGCGCGAACTGCGCCGGCGTTCCGCAAACCGGATCGACGCCGATCTTGTTCAGCCGTTCGACGAAAGCGGCGTCCTTGCAAGCGGCGCCGATCTCGCGCGCGATGCGCTCGATGACTTCGCGCGGCGTGGCGGCGGGCGCGACGTAGCCGTTCCAGGTCTCGGTGCGAAAGCCGGGAAAGCCCTGCTCGGCGACGGTCGGCACCTGCGGGAGCTGGGGCGCGCGGCTTTCACCGGAGACGGCGAGCACCTTGATGCGGCCGCCGCCGGAGTGCGGAATAAGCTCGTTCAGGTTGCCGAAATAGCAGGGCACGTGGCCCGCGAGAACATCAGCCATCGCGGGTCCGCCGCCCTTATAGAGCACCGGCTCCATCTTCAGTCCCGCGCGCGCAAGGAACAGCGCCATGGTCAGGTGGCCCACCGAGCCCGCGCCCGCCGAGGCGAAGCTGAGCTGGCCTTGCCGTTCCTTCACATGGGCGACGAATTCACGCAGATCCCTGGCGGGTATCTTTTCGTTGCAGCCGAGGGCGAAGGGATTCGTGCCGACGATCGAGATCGGCGCAAAGTCCTTGAGCGGGTCGTACGCGATCTTCTGCACGTGCGGGACGACCGCGAGCTGCGGCGCCGCTGCGGAAAGCAGCGTGTAGCCGTCGGGCTCCGCGCGCGCGACGAATTCGGCGGCGATGGCGCCGCTCGCACCGGGCCGGTTCTCGGCGACCACCGGCTGCCCGAGCCGCGGCGTGAGCCAGTCCGCCGTCATGCGCGCGATGGAATCCGTGACACCGCCGGGCGGGAAGGGGACGACCACTTTCACCGCACGCTGCGGCCAGGACTGTGCGGTGGCGAAGGCCGGGCACAGCAATGCAGCGGCGACGAACCACTTGAGTGCAGGCATGAGCTCCTCCGACGGTCAGTATAATCGCCGCGAAAAATGCAGCGCAGAAACGTCATCGTCGTCGGCGCGGGCCCGGTCGGCACGGTGGCGGCGCTGGCCTGCGCGCGCCGTGGGCTGACGGTCACGCTGCTCGAGGCGCAGGAGCGCATCGACGACAGTCCGCGCGCTTCGACCACGCAACCGCCGACGCTCGAGATCCTGGCCGAGCTCGGCCTGATCGATGAATACCTGCGCGTCGGCCTTGTCTCGCGCACCTTCCAGTTCTGGGATCGCGCGACGCTCAAGCTCATCGCGGAGTTCGACTTCGCGCGCCTCGCTGGCGAAACGGCGTATCCGTTCGTCGTGCAGACCGAGCAGCACAAGCTCGCGAACATGGCGATCGTGCGCCTACGAGCCATGGCAAATGCCGAGGTGCGCATGGGCGCCCGGGTCACCACGGTGACACAGGACGCAGAAAGCGCGACGGTGGACGTGAACCAGGAGAGCCTGGTCGCCGACTATGTGATCGGCGCCGACGGCGGACGCAGCACCGTGCGCAAGTCTCTCGGCATCGAGTTCGACGGCTACACCTGGCCCGAGCGATTTCTCGTCATCACCACGAGGTTCGATTTCCAGGCCGCGCTTGGTTGCTGCCTGCGGAATTACATGGCCGATCCGGAGGAGTGGACGAACCTCTTCAAGGTCGCGGGCGATGATCTCAAGGGCCGCTGGCGCGCGGTGTACAACACGCGCGCGGAGGAGTCGGACGCCGAAGCGCTTTCCGATGCGGCGGTGCGCGCGCGCCTATCGCGTATCTCTGTACCCGAGAGCGAGCGCCATTACCTGCATCTCAACCTGTACGCCGTGCATCAGCGCGTGGCCAAGAGCTTTCGCATCGGCCGCATATTCCTGTGTGGCGATGCGGCGCACGTCAATAATCCGATCGGGGGCCTGGGACTCAATAGCGGCATCCACGAGGCCTGGCACCTCGCGAATCTCCTGAAGAGCGGCGGCGACCTGGATTCCTACGAGCGCATCCGGCGGCCGCTCAACATCAAGTACGTTCAGGAGCAGACGATCGCGAACAAGAAACGCCTGGAGGAGCGCGATCCGGCGCAGCGCGCCCAACGCTTCGAGGAGCTGCGCGCCATGGCGGATGATGCAAAGCGCCACAAGGCGTTCCTCATGCGCGCAGCGCTCCTCGAAAAGAGCTAGGCCTTGCCGAGGATTCTTGCGATGACCGGGCGCGAGCCTTCCAGCGCGACGCGCTGCATGTAAAGCGCGAGGCCCCGCGGTCCGCCGAGCTCCTCGCCGCCGCCCGCGCGTCCCGGTCCGCCGTGCACGAGCTGCGGCAGCACGGTGCCGGGACCGGGGGAGAGCTCGATCTTCGGGTGCCCAAGGAAGATGCGCCCGTGATGCGGCGCGAGCTCCATCACGGTGCGCTCGATGAAATCCTGGTCTTCCGAGTAAACCGAAGAGACGAGGCCCCCATTCCCGCGGGCAACGATCTCGGCCGGGTTGCTGGAATAGCGGATGAGCGCGGCGACCGGGCCGAAGACCTCCCGCTCGTGCACCGCTTCTGCGGGCTCTTCAATGAGCGTGGGCGACATGAAGAAGCCCTTGCTGCCCACCGGCGCAGGACCGCCGAAGGCGTGACGCCCGCCGAGCACGCGCACCCCTTCGCGCGCATCGGCGAGCTGCTCGCGGCTTGCGAGCGGGCCCATGCGCGTGTCCTCGTATTTTGGATCGCCGACGCGCACCGCGCCGAGGAGCTCGACCAGGTCCTGCTTCACCGAGCCGTACCATTCCTGCGGCACGAGGATGCGCCGGATCGCGGTGCACTTCTGTCCCGCCTTCTGCGTCATGTCCCGCACCACGTCCTTCAGGAAAAGCTCGTACATGTCGCTGCGCGGCTCGACATCGGGCCCGAGCACCGCGGCATTAAGGCTGTCGGCTTCGATGTTGACGCGCACCGCGTGGCGCACGACGTTTCTTGAGGAGCGGATCTGCGCGCCGGTTTCGCCCGAGCCGGTGAAGGCGACGACGTCCTGCGCGCCGAGGTGCGTGACGAGATCGCGCGCCGAGCCGACCAGGAAGGAGAGCGTGCCCTCCGGCGCGAGCTTGCGCTCGACGATGATCTGCATAATGCGATGAGCGACCATCGCCGAGCTTGTGGCGGGCTTCGAAAGCACGGGCATGCCGGCAAGCAGCGCGACGGCCGCTTTTTCGGCGAATCCCCAGGCGGGGAAATTGAAAGCGTTGATAAGGACGGCGACACCACGGCGCGGCACCGCGACATGCTGGCCGTGGAAGCGCGCCGAGCGGCCGAGCTGGATGCCTTCGCCGTCGACCAGGAACCGTGCTGCGCCAAGGCTCAAGCCGGTTTCGGAGTACGCGAGAAGCGTGGCGATCGCGCCGTCAACGTCGAACTTGGCGTCCGAGCGCGTGTTTCCGCCGTTCGCGATGGCGAGATCGAGCAACGCCTCGCGCTCACCTTGCATCGCGTCGGCGATTGCCTTCAGCATCGCACCGCGCTCGGCGAAGGTCATCGCCCGCAGCGCCGGCCCGCCGACGGTACGCGCATGCCGGAGGGCAGCGTCGAGATCGATACCTTCGCTCGACGCCCGCGCGAGCGGCTCTTCCGTCGTCGGATTGAGCAGCGTATGCGCAGCGCCGGTTCCGGCTACCCAGCGCGCGCCGACGTAGCTCGCCAACTCCAGCATGCTGGGAGTGTACTTCCCGCGCTACTGCGCGCGATAGTCGGGTGGTGCTTCCGCCGGCGGCTGGCCCGGCGGCGGTGGAGGCGGCGGGGTGCGCGCCGCTGAAGTGGACGCGCTCGTGGTCGGGCGCGCGTCGGAATAGCGACCGGCGACCGGCACGCGGTGGCCTCTCGCGTACATGCACTGCGTGAAAGCGTTGTCATAGCGCCGCTGCAGCGAGCCCGCCGCTGCGTACGATGTTTCCGTGCCGACAATCGAGCCGCCAGCAAGTCCGACGCCCGCGCCGATGGCCGCGCCTTCGCCGCCGCCGAGCGCTGCGCCGACCACGGTGCCGATCGCCGTGCCTACGACGGCGCTCTTCACGGCCTGATCGCTCGCCGCCTGCTCGGTCGTCTTGGGACCGATCTGCGATTGTGCGTAGCCGCGGCATTCCTGCTCATCGAATCGGAACTGGTCGAAGTTCTTACCGGTCCCGGGCAACACGAGGATGCTCGGGCCGCTGGGCGGCACTGCCGCGCAGCCGGTGGCGAGCACCGCCGCGATGATCGAAAGCTTTTTCATCTTGAAGGCGCCGGAGGCACGCGCTGCCAGCCGGCCGGACATTCCTTCACGTAGGGGTAATAGCCCTTTGAAGCATCGCAGTAGTACCACCAGTTACCCGAGTCGGCGCGCGGCGCGCTGGTCGCCGCACCGCCCTGCTCGATGTAGGTCACCGGTTCGCGCACCACGACGGCGGGCGACGGGTAGTAGTAATACGGAGGCGGGTAGTACCACGGCCCCCAATACGGCCCCCAGCCCCAGTACGGGTACCCGAAGCCGACGCCGATACTGACCCGCCCGCCGCCATGGGCCTCGGCCGGCTCGCTTGCCAGTACGCCTGCAAGCGCAACCAGTAACGCTAAAGCTGCGGTACGCATCGCGCTCTAGCGTACACCGAGCGCGCGGCCGAATACGTAACCGATTGTTACTTCGGCTGTTGCGTAATACGAAGATACGGCTTCGGCGCCTTCCATCCCTGCGGAAAAAGTTTCTTCGCGTCCTCGTCGGTGACCGAGCCCGCGATGATGACGTCCTGGCCCTGCTTCCACTGCGCCGGCGTGGCGACCTTGTGCTTCGCCGTCAGCTGCATGGAATCGAGTGCGCGCAGGATCTCGTCGAAGTTGCGGCCCGTAGTCATCGGGTAGAACAGCATGAGTTTGATTTTCTTGTCGGGCCCGACCATGAACACGGTGCGCACGGTCGCATTGTCGGCCGGCGTACGCTTCCCCGGAGTCGCCTCGGCAGGAAGCATGTCGTAGAGCTTGGCGATCTTCAGGTCGGGATCGCCGATCATGGGGTAGTTCACCGCCGCGCCTTGCGTCTCCTCGATGTCCTTCGCCCACTTGGCGTGGTCCTCTACCGGGTCAGCGGAGAGGCCGATGATCTTGGCGTTGCGCCGATCGAACTCGGGTTTGATGCGTGCCATGTAGCCGAGCTCGGTGGTGCAGACGGGCGTGAAGTCCTTCGGATGCGAGAACAGGATGGCCCAGCTCTCGCCGATCCACTGGTGGAAGTCGATCGGGCCTTGGGTGGTCTGCGCCTGGAAGTTGGGAGCGGTGTCGCCGATGCGAAGTGCCATGGAAGTACCTCGGGAGAAAACGATGCGGGGCAAAAATTCTACTCAATGCGGGGCGAGCGCGTCCACCACGGCATCGCTCACGCAGGAAACCGTGTAGAGTAGCGGCGTTTGTTTGGGCCCCACACAATGCGCCAGGGCGAGCGCCGTCTCACCGTGAACGGCGAGCCGGCCGCGGTCTCCTTCGCCCCCTACAAGACGCTTCTCGAAGTGCTGCGCGAGGACCTGAACCTCACCGGCACCAAGCACGGCTGTGAGCTCGGCGAGTGCGGCGCCTGTGCGGTGCTCGTCGACGGCGAGCCGAAGCTCGCGTGCCTGGTGCTTGCGCTCGACTGCCAGGGCCGGCGCGTCGACACGGTCGAAGGCCTCGCCGACGGGCCGAAGCTCCACCCGCTCCAGGCCGCGTTCGCGGACCTCGGCGCCGCGCAGTGCGGCTACTGCACGCCGGGCATCCTCATGACCGCGAAGGCCCTTCTGGAAAAGGAACCGGAGCCCTCGCGCGAGCGCATCAAGGAAGCGATCTCGGGCAATCTGTGCCGCTGCACCGGCTACCAGCAGATCTTCGAAGCGATCGAAGGCGCGGCGAAGAGAATGCGCGATGAAGGTTCTCGGTAAACCGCGCCGCCGCGTCGACGGGCGCGCCAAGGTGACGGGTCAGACGCGCTTCGCCGACGACATAGCCCTGCCGCGCATGCTGCACATGAAGCTCCTGCGCAGCCCGCAGCCGCACGCGCTCATCGAGTCGATCGACATCGCAAAAGCGAAAGCGCACCCGGGCGTCCACCTCGTGCTTACGGGCCAGGATTTCCCGGTGACCTTCGGCATTCTGCCGGTGAGCCAGGACGAATACCCGCTTGCGCCGCAGCATGTGCGCTACGTCGGCGACCCGGTGGCGGCGGTGGTGGCGCGCGACGAGCAGACTGCAGCCGAAGCGTGCGATCTGATGGAAGTGAAGTACCGGCCGCTGCAGACGATTTCGGATCCGGTCGAGGCGCTCCAGAACCCCGAGCCGCGCATCCATGCCTACAGCGAGCTCGGCAACATCCACCGGCTGCAGGCGTTCGAGTTCGGCGACGTCGACGAAGCGCTGGAAAGAGCAGACCACGTCTTCGAAGATCTTTTCTTCTACGAAGGCAACACCCACCTGCCGATCGAGCAGCACGCATCCGTCGCCGCGGTCGACGGTGAAGGCAAGCTCACGCTCTGGTCGTCGACCCAGGTGCCGCACTACGTGCACCGCTCGCTCGCCCGCGTGCTTCAGTTGCCCGCCTCGCACATCCGCGTGATCGCGACGCCGAACGGCGGCGGCTTCGGCGGCAAGTGCGATGTGTGCAACCACGAGATGGTCGTGGGCAAGGCCGCGATCCTGCTCGGTCGCCCCGTCAAGATCTGCCTGAATCGAGAGGAAGTGTTCTACATGCATCGCGGCCGCCACCCGGTGCTCATGAAGTTTCGCACCGGCGTGACGAAGGACGGGAAGCTGACCGGCATGCACCTGCAGACGCTGATCGACGGCGGCGGCTACGGCAGCTATGGGACGGCGAGTACCTTCTATACCGGCGCGCTTCAGACCGTGACGTACGAAGTGCCGCGCTACAAGTTCGAAGCGGCGCGCGTTTTCACGAACAAGCCGCCGTGCGGCCCGAAGCGCGGCCACGGCACGCCGCAGCCGCGCTTCGGACAGGAAGTGCAGCTCGACAAGATCGCCGAGAAGCTGGCGATCGACCCGGCTGAGCTGCGATTGAATATGGTGGCGAAGCCCAATTCGCTCACGGCGAACTGGCTGAAGATCGGCTCGATCGGCCTCGAGCAGTGCATCCGCACGGTGGTGGAACGCTCCGCGTGGAAGAGCCGGTTCCGCAAGCTCGGCCCTGGCCGGGGCCTCGGCCTTGCGTGCGGCTCGTACCTTTGCGGAGCCGGGCTGCCGATCTACTTCAACAAGATGCCCCAGTCGGGAGTGCAGCTTCTCGTCGACCGCAGCGGCCAAGTCACGGCGTTCTGCGGCGCGACCGAGATCGGCCAGGGCTCCGACGACGTGCTCGCCGCAATCATCGCCGAAGTGCTCGGCATCGATCCGTTCGATATTCGCTGCGTGACCGGAGACACCGGCATCACGCCGGTGGACCTCGGCTCGTACTCGAGCCGCGTTACCGTGATGATGGGCAATGCCGCGATCGATGCTTCGAACAAAATCAAAAACTTGATCGCGCAGGCCACGGCGGAGCAACTGGAAGTCGCGCCGGACAAGCTTGTGTTCGCCAATGGCCGCGTGGCCTTCGACGGCAGGAGCGTCACGTTCGCCGAGGCCGTCAGCTTCGCCGAGGAAAAATTCGGAACGCTCGGTGCGCTCGGCTCCTACAAGCCGCCGCGCGCGCCGG
Source organism: Burkholderiales bacterium (assembly GCA_025929745.1). Lineage (GTDB taxonomy): Bacteria > Pseudomonadota > Gammaproteobacteria > Burkholderiales > SG8-39 > SCGC-AG-212-J23. The sequence goes on from JAICPQ010000014.1 coordinate 10,191, forward strand.
GACGCTACAAGGGCGCCGGCGTGGGACCTTCGCCGGCTTACTCGTACACCGCGTGCGTGGTGGAAGCCGAGGTCGATCCCGCCACCGGCTGGATCACCGTGCCGAAGATCTGGATCGCGCACGACATCGGCCGCACCATCAACCCGGTGCTCGCGCGCGGGCAGGTCGAGGGCAGCGTCTACATGGGTCTGTCCGAGGCGCTCATGGAAGAACAGGTGTTTCGCCGCCTGCCGCCCAAGCTCTCGCGCGCGCTCGTCCACAAGATTCCTTCGCTCCTCGAATACAAGAGCCTCACTTCGCTCGACATGCCGGAAGTGGATACCGTGCTCATCGAGGATCCGGATCCGAACTGCCCGTTCGGCGCGAAGGAAGTGGGGCAGGGACCGCTTCTGCCGGTGATGCCGGCTGTCGCGAACGCGATCTACGACGCGGTCGGCGTGCGCATCGACGAGCTTCCGATCACGCCTGACAAGGTATTGCGCGCGCTCGAGCTGAAAGCTGCAGGCAAGACGCCGCGTGTGGGGCCGACTTCGTTTCCGGCCGTGCCGTACCCCGAGCCGGTCATCGTGCCGCCGCCATGGGAAGGCGGCGACGGCAACGCCGTCAAAGGCCACGAGCGCACGAAGCTGAAGGTCAGCGCCGCATGATGCGCCTGCCGTGGTTTCAGTATCGCGCGCCGCAATCGGTGGCTGAGGCGGCGCGCATCCTCGCGGGCGAGGGCGACGCGATGCTGATCGCCGGCGGCACCGATCTCCTGCCGAACATGAAGCGCCGCCAGATGGCGCCGAAGATGCTCGTTTCGCTTTCTTCCATCGATGCGCTCAAGCGAAACGGCAGCGTCTACGGCGCGGGCCTCACGCTCACGCAGGTCGTGAACTCGAATGCGCCGAAAGCACTTCGCCAGGCCGCGCATCAGGTGGCCACCGTGCACCTGCGCAACATGGGAACGCTCGGCGGAAACTTGTGCCTCGATACGCGCTGCAACTACTACAACCAGAACTACGAGTGGCGTAAGGCGATCGACTTCTGCCTCAAGAAGGATGGCGATGTCTGCTGGGTCGCGACCGCGAGCAAGCGCTGCGTCGCCGCTTCATCCACCGACTGCGCGCCGGCGCTCCTCGCGCTCGGCGCCCGCGTGCACCTTGTTAGTTCCAGTGGGGAAAGGGAAATCGGTCTCGAAGAGCTATACAACAACGACGGCATGGACTACCTGAAACGCCGGCCCGATGAAATCCTCACCGAAGTGCTGATACCGCCCAGCTTGGCGAGCACCTATTGGAAGCTGCGCCGGCGCGGCGCCTTCGACTTCCCGGTCCTCGGCGTTGCCGCAGCGGCGTCACCCCAAGGCGTGCGCATCGCGCTCGGCGCGGTGGCCTCGCGACCGTTCCTCGTCCACAAGGCGAACGATTTCCTGGAGGGTAAGGAGCTCACCGACGAAGTCATCGACGAAGCCGCAAAGCTCGTCGCCTCGCGGGCGAAGCCGATGGACAATGCCGACCTCGATCTCTACTGGCGCAAGGACGTCGCGGTAGAACTCGCGCGCTATGCGCTGCGCGAGCTGCGCGGCGACGACATGCGCGAGACGCGGCTGCGCATCGCCCGCCAACTGGTGTAAGTCAACCGGGCTCTGACCCCGGTTCAGTCGTTCTTGATGTTCGCCGCCTTCGCCACGGCGGTCCACTTCTCGATGTCGCGCGCGACTCGTTTCCCGAGATCCTCGGAGCTGCCGCCGACCGGCTCGAGCGCCATCTGCGCGAAGCGCTCGCGCACCTCCGGCGTCTGCACGGCGCGGGCGACCTCTTTTTGCAGGCGGGCGACGATCGCTGGCGGAGTCTTGGCGGGCGCGAAGAAAGCCGTCCACACCGGGACTTCCATGTCGGGCACGCCGGCTTCCGCCATAGTGGGAATGTCGGGCCACGCCGGATGGCGCTTGCCCGAAGTGACAGCCAGCCCGCGCAGCGCGCCGGCCTTGAGCGGGCCGGTTGCTGGCGGCGGATCGACGATGGTCATCATCACCGTCCCGCCCACCACGGCCTGCACCGATTCGCCGCTCGACTTGTACGGGATCATCTCGATCGAGGTGCCGGTCTTCTGTTTGAACAGCTCGGTGGTGATCTGAAAGATGCCCGCGCTCGACGCGTAGTTCGATTTGCCGGGATTCGCCTTCGCGTAGTCGATGAGTTCCTTCACGCTCTTGACCGGCAGCTTGGCGTCCACGGTGACGATGAGCGGGAACTCGCAGATCATGGAGATCGGCGCGAAGTCGCGCTGCGGGTGGTAGGGCAGCTTGGAATAGGTCGCCGGATTGATGGTCATCGGGCCGCTCGGGCCCATGAAGATGGTGTAGCCGTCCGGCGCGGCGCGCGCGGCGAGCTCGGCGGCAACGATCGACTGCGCGCCGGGCTTGTTCTCAACGATGACTGGCTGGCCGAGCGCTTTCTGCATTTCCGGCTGCAGTACGCGCACGATAATGTCGTTGCCGCCGCCCGCGGCATAGCCCACCAGAATGCGGATCGGCTTCGAGGGATATTGGTCCTGCGCGGCGGCCGCGCCGGTCACCAACATCAGAGCGAGAAGGATGGTTTTCATGTCGCCGCAACACTAGCACGCCGCAGGCTGCGCCATGCGACGAAGTCGCGCACCGACCAGAAGGCGGCCGTCGCGCCGAACCCCGTGATGAGCCAGGAAAGCACGCCGTAGTCGCGGCGCACCAGCGCGCTCGGCTCGCCAGTCCAGGAGAGCACCGACGCCACGATCAGTCCTACGTTGATGGCAAGGAAAAGGTGCAGCACGCGCTCGTTCTGCGGCGCCACGCGGATGCGGTTCTCGACGAGCTCGTCGAACGCCGTGATCGCGATCTCGGTCGCGAGAAGAGCGGCGATGAGCCAGGCGTACGCGCCGTGCCAGGCGAACCAGGCGAGCGCGACGAGGAGCCCGGCCCAGATCGCTTCGCGGCCGACATGCAGCGCGAGCTCCGGGCGCGCCTCCGGTCGCTTCCGCAGGCGCGCGAGGAGCTCGTGGTTGAGGACCGTGTCCACGCCGGCGAGCACGCCCTGGGCGACGAGGAGAATCGGCAGCACCGCTTCCATTAGTCGAGCTCGGCCAAGTCTTCGCGAGAGAGCTGGATCTTCGCCGCCGCCATGTTCTCCTCGAGATGCGCGAGCGAGCTCGTGCCGGGAATGGGCAGCATCACCGGCGATTTGGCAAGTAGCCATGCGATCGCAACCTGCGCCGGCGCGGCGCCGAGCCTTTTCGCAACGCGCTTGATCTTCGAGGCGCGCACGGCGCGTCCCGCGCCGAGCGGGTACCAGGGAAGGAAGGCGATCCCGAGCTTCTCGCAATGCGCAAGCACGTCTTCCTCGTTGCGGTCGTCAAGGCTGTAGCGGTTCTGCACCGATACGATTTTCGCCACCTTGCGCGCGCGCGCGAGCTCTTTCACGCTGAAGTTCGACACGCCGATGTGCCGCACCTTGCCGGCGCGCTGCGCATCGGCCATCACGCCGAGCGATTCTTCGAGCGGCACCCTGGGATCGGGCGCGTGCAGCTGCCACAGGTGCAGGCAGTCGAGCTTCAGGCGCTTCAGGCTTCCTTCGAGGTCTGTGCGCAGCTTCTCCGGCCGCGCGTCCTCGTCCCAGCGGCTCGGCTTCGGCCGCACCAGGCCGCATTTCGTGGCGATGACGAGGTCCTTCGGGTACGGGTGCATCGCCTCGGCGATCACAGTCTCATTGGTGTGCGGGCCGTAGCTCTCAGCGGTATCGAAGAAGTTCGCGCCGAGCTCGTACGCCCGGCGCAGCACTTTCCTCGCATTCGCCGGATCCTTGGGCGGTCCCCAGATGTCCGGCGTGCCGAGCACACGCATCGCGCCGAAGCCCAGGCGGTTCACTTCGAGATCACCGACTCTCATTGGCAAGCTCCTTCAGCATCGCGGCAAGCCCGAGCGCGACGCGCGCCATGCGCTCGTAGTCGAGTTTGTCCGGCGTGTCGCTCGGCAGGTGGTAGTGGGGATAACGGTAGAACGCGGTGTCGGTGATCATGATCGCCGGATAGCCGTGCTGGCGAAACGACCAGTGATCGGACCAGGTCACGCCGGGAATGAAAGAAGGGGCGGCGACGCCTTCCGACGGAAACTGCGCGTGCTTGCGAAAGGCTTCGATCGAACGGTGCAAGAGCCGCCGCGCACCCAGATCGGCGACGAAAGCGATGAAGTTGGCTCGGTCCGGATAGAAGAATCCGAGCGGTGCAGGGTAACGCTGGCTGCCCGGCTGATCGCGGTAGTAGCCGAGCATTTCAAGCGAAAACATCGCCCGCACGCCGGCCGCACGCTCGCGGGCGTAGACAAAGCTACCCATTTCCTCGCCGAGAAAGTAAGGCGCTTCTTCGTTCGCGAAAGCGACGAAACGAACCGGCAGTTTCATCGCCGCAAGCTCGAGAAGCACCGCGATGCCCGAGGCGTTATCGTCGGCGCCGGGTGAGCCCGGAACGGTGTCGTAATGCGCGCCCACGATGATGGGACCGGCGCCCGCCTCGATATTGCGCACGGTGCGACCGCCGCTGCGGAAGGTCTGCGCCTGCGTCTTGTAGCCCTGCGCGGCGAACGCCTGCTCGATGTAGCGCGCCGGTCTGTCCAGATCGGCGTTGCGCTCTCCCGCGGCGAGCGCTGCCACATGCAGACGCAAACGAAGCGAGAGCGCCCGCGCTTCGCCGGAGAGCGGCGGTAGCGGCCCCGCGTACGACTTTCCGGGCATGCGGAGCATGAATAGGAGAAAGCCGGCTAGCGCACTGCCGAGGAGTGCGAGAGCAACAACGCTATGCCAACGCGTACTTCAACTCGGCGAGGAGATCGTCGACGCTTTCAATGCCGACCGACAGGCGCACTAGGCCGTCGTCGATGCCAAGGCCGGCGCGCACATCTTCGGGCAGCGAGGCGTGCGTCATGATTGCCGGGTGCTCGATCAGGCTCTCCACTCCGCCCAGGCTCTCGGCGAGCGTGAAGAGCTTGCAGCGCTCGAGGAAGCGCTTCGAAGCGCTCAGTGCACCTTCCTTGCCGCCCTTCAGCACCGCGGTCACCATGCCGCCGTAGCGGGCGTTCATCTGACGCGCGGCGAGCTTGTGCTGTGGATGAGTCGCAAGACCGGGATAGATGACGCGCGCGACCTTCGGGTGCTTTGCGAGCCAGGCGGCGATATGCATTGCGTTACCGCAATGGCGCTCCATGCGCAGCGCAAGTGTCTTGATGCCGCGCAGCGTGAGGAAGGCGTCGAAGGGGCTCGGCACGCCGCCCACCGCGTTCTGAAGAAAAGACAACCGATCGGCGAGCTCGCCTTTTTCTTTAAGGACAGCCGCCCCGCCGATGACGTCGGAATGGCCGTTCAGATACTTCGTCGTGGAGTGCACCACGATGTCGAAGCCCAGCTCGAGCGGCCGCTGGATCCAGGGCGAGGCGAAGGTGTTGTCGCACACGGAGATGAGCCTGCGTTTGCGCGCGATGGCCGCCACCGCCTCCAGATCGACGATCTTGAGGAGCGGGTTGGTCGGCGTCTCGACCCACACCATGCGCGTTTCGGGCCGGATGGCGTTCTCGAACGCTTGAAGCGACGTGAGGTCGACGAAGCTCGCCGAAAGGTTCGCCGAGCGCTTGCGCACGCGCTCCAGTATCCGGTAGCTGCCGCCGTAGAGGTCGTTCATCGCCACGACGTGCGAGCCGGAATCCAGTAGCTCGAGCACCGTGCCGATCGCCGCCATGCCAGAGGCGAAGGCGAAGCCCGCTTTGCCGCTCTCGAGCTCGGCGACGCACGCTTCCAGGGCGTCGCGCGTGGGATTGCGGGTGCGCGCGTAGTCGAAGCCCTGGTGCTCTCCCGGACTCGACTGCGCGTAAGTCGACGTCGCGTAGATCGGCGTCATCACGGCACCCGTGCGCGGGTCGGCTTCCTGCCCCGCGTGAATCACCTTGGTCTCGAACTTCATTGGGCTCTTCTCCGCAGCCAGTTCAGAAAATCGATGCGCGTGATGAGGCCGAGGAATTCATCGCCGTCGACGACGATGGCGACGAGCCCGCGGTTGAAGATTTCCATGAGCTGCTCGATCGGCGCGCTGGGGGCACGGTGACGAGGCGGCTTTCCATCGCCTCGGTGACCGGCTCCCGGAAGTGCGCCGGATTGTCGTACACCTCGAGCAGAATGTCTTCCTCGTCGACGATGCCGACGATCTTTCCGTCCTTCAGCACCGGCAGCTGCGAAATGTCGTAGAGCTTCATTCTTTGATGCGCCGCGAGGACCGTCTCGTCGGCATTCACCGTGGCGACCGCGTGCTCGCGGTGGCGCCGGGCGATCAGGTCGCGCAGGTCGCCGTGTTGCTCGCGCTGAATGAAACCCTGGTCGATCATCCAATAGTCGTTGTAGACCTTCGAAAGGTATTTGTTGCCGCTGTCGGCCACGAGCGAGACGACGCGCTTCTCCTCGCTCTGCTCACGGCAGTAGCGCAGCGCGGCTGCGATCAGCGTGCCGGAGGAGGTGCCGGCCATGATGCCTTCTTTTTTCAGGAGCTCGCGGCAGGTGAGGAACGCTTCACCATCCGAGATCGCGTACGCCTTCTTGACCCGCGAAAGATCGGCGACCGAGGGAATGAAATCCTCGCCGATGCCTTCGACGAGCCACGAGCCGGCTTTTCCCACCTTCCCCGTGCGCACGTACTCGACAAGGATCGAGCCGACCGGGTCGGCGAGCACCATCTCGGTTTGCGGCGAGATCCGCGCGAAATAGCGTGACAGCCCGGTGAGCGTACCTCCGGTGCCGACGCCGGCGACCACGGCGTCGACCTTGTGCTCCATCTGCTCCCAGATCTCCGGCCCGGTGCCTTCCTCGTGCGCGCGCGGATTCGCTTCGTTGGCAAATTGGTTCACGTAGAACGCGCCATGCTCGCGCGCAAGCCGCGCCGCCATGTCCTGGTAGTACTCGGGATGGCCTTTGGTCACGTCCGAACGGGTGAGCTGTACTTCAGCGCCCATCGCTTTCAGGTGGAAGATCTTCTCCTGGCTCATCTTGTCGGGCACGACGATGAGTAGCCGATAACCCTTTTGTGCCGCGACTAGCGCGAGGCCGAGGCCGGTGTTGCCCGCCGTCGCCTCCACGATGAGCGAGCCGGGCCGGACTTTCCCGTCGCGCTCGGCCGCTTCGATCATGGCGAGCGCGACACGGTCCTTGATCGAACCGCCGGGATTCTGGTTCTCGAGCTTGAGGAAGAGTCGGCAGCGGCCGACGGCCAACCGGCGC
>JAICPQ010000209.1 GCA_025929745.1 Burkholderiales bacterium
ACATGTACAAGACCTTTCGCGACGTCACGCCCTCGACGTCGCGGCCGCGAGCGCCCTCACACGCGAAGAAAACCGCCCGCGCCAGATCTTCGACTACAGCAGCCGCAGCGGCTTCTCGCGCGGATTGAACCAGGCGCGCGGCATGGCCCGCATGCAGAGAGAGCGCCGGAGAGGCTCGATCCGAGGCCAGGATCTCGCCCTGCGCCCCGCGCTCGCGAGAGCGAACGGCACAAAAAAAGAGCGGGCATCGCGCCCGCTCTTTTCATTGCAACCGCTCTTAGTACTTCTTCTTGTCGCTGGTGCCCGAGCCGCCGGCGGTAGCGCTTTGGCTGCTTGACTGGTTTTGCGTCGTGGTGTTGTTGTCGCCCTGCACCTGCGCGTTCTGGCTCTGGTTCGACTGGTTCGTCGCCGAGCCCGCGCCCGCGCTGTTGGTGTTGCTTTGCGTGCCGCTCGCACTCTGGCTGCCGCTGCTTTGGCTGCCGCTCGCGCCCGCGCCGGCCTGCTTGTCGTCGTCGCCGCGGCTGTGGCCTTTGGCATGCCCTTTCGCGCGCTCCTTGTCGTGGCCCTTCGCCCAGCCCTTGCCGGGACTGCTCTCGTTCTTATCCACGCTTGCGCCCGAGCTCGTGGCAGACCCGCCCGAGCTGGTGGAAGACCCGTAGCTCTGGCCCTGCGCGCTGGTGCTTCCGTCGCGGTTGGTGGAGTTCTGGTTTTGCACGCCGGACTGCTGCGTGTTCGAGGTTTGGTTCTCGTTGCCGAGGGTTTGGCCGCTCTGGTTGTTGTCGCCGATCGTGGTTGAGCTCTGGTTGGTACCGTGCGGCATCACCTTGATGCTCGGCGCGACGCTCGTGTCACCTGTTGAGGGGCTTCCCCCGACACTCTGCGCGAACGCGATGTGGCTGAAAGACGCGGCCACGAATCCGGTGAGGGCATAACGGAAAATCTTACGCATTGAGTTTCTCTCCTGGAGTGGTTTCCCCGTGTGCGGGGTATGCCCACCTGGGCTGCAAGCTCCATACCGGGGTTGCGGAAGGGGTTTAGCGCAGCGCGGCCGGTCCGAACAGCGTCTTCAGGATGCTTTCGAGCATGGGCGCATCGATGGGCTTCACGACGTAGGCGTCGAAACCCGACTGGCGGCCGCGCTTGCGATAGAGGTCCGAGCTGTGGCCGGTGATGGCGACCAGGAACGTCTCCGGGAACTCTCGCTTCAACGCCAACGCGAGCTGGAAACCGTCCACATGCGGCATGCCGATGTCGAGGAACACCGCGTGCGGGTTCGAGCGACGCACCGCCTCGAGCACGCGACGCGAGTCGCTTATCGACTCCGCCGTGTGGCCGCGCGCTTTGAGCACGAAGGCGAAGCTCTCCGCGGTGTCGGCGTCGTCGTCTACGACGAGGATGGATTTGAGGGCTGACGAGCTCACGCGCGTGCAAGTTAGCACCGCCCGCAGCTTCCGAAAATCGGTGACCTCCCGGACAGCGTTGTCGACGCGTTGCGGCGCCTGCCGTTATTTTTCTACTGGGAGGCGCAGCTTGAGCATCTGCAGGGCGTTGCCGAAGTAGATGCGGCGGCGGTCCTCCGGTTTGAGCTTCATACCGTCGAGCGCCTTGATCGTCTCGCGGATGAAGAGCGGTCCGCCTTCCGGGTCGAACGGGCAGTCCGTGCCGAAGAGCACGCGCTTCACGCCATAGAAGTCGAGCCCGCAGCGGATGGCGGATTTCGCGCCGTTCACCGAGGTGTCGCCGTAGAACATGCGGAAGTACTCGACCGGCCGCTTCTTCATCTTCTTCAGCTGGCCTTCGTAGTCCTCATCTGAGGTGCGGCTGCCGAACTGGTCCATGCCGTAGCCGATGCGGTTCACGAAATACGGCGCCATCGCGCCCAGGTGGTGTGTGATGATCTTGAGGTTCGGCAGCTTGTCGAACATGCCGCAGAACACGAGCCGCGCCATGAAAGCGCTCGTCTCGTAAGGCCAGCCGAAGAGCCACCAGATCTCGTACTTGCTCTTCTGCTCCGTCGGGTAATCCGGGAATTTCGCGGTGCGCGTGGGATGCACCCAGACCGGCAGGTCGTAGGTTTTGCTCATGCGCTCGAAGATGCGGAAGAACTCGGGCTCGTCGAGCGGCCGGCCGTTCACGTTGGTGAAGATCTGCACGCCCTTCGCGCCGAGCTTGGCGATCGCGCGGTCCATCTCCTCGAGCGCCGCGGGCACGTTGTTCATCGGCAGCGACGCGACGAATGCGGGAAAGAGGTCGGGATGGCGCTCGACGATCTCGGCCATGCCGTCGTTCGCGAGGCGCGCGAGCTCGGGCGTCTCCTCGGCTCCGCCGAGGAATTCCACCGCCGGCATGGAAAGCGTCAGCACCTGCTTGTAGCCGGGCCAGCGCTTCATCATCTTGATGCGCCGCTCGAGGTCCCACAGCACCGGGATGTGCATCCAGCGCTTGAGCTGCGCCGCGAGCGCGGCGTTGCCTTCGGCGATCTTCTTCATGCGCTCGAAGTACGCGAGCGGAAAGATGTGCGGGAAGATGTCGAGCTTCAGGTTGTTTCGCATGGCCGCAATGCTAGGGGCGCGCGCAATGGCCGACAATGGGGAATGTCGAACACGCTGCGCGGCGTGCTGTGGATGAGCGGCGCGGTCGCGTCCTTCACCGCGATGGCGATCGCAGTGCGCGAGCTGCAGCGGCACATGGGCTCGTTCGAGATCGTGTTCCTGAGGAGCGTCGTGATGCTCGCCATCGTCGCGGCGATGCTGCCGCGCGCCGGCCTTGCGGCCATCAGAAGCGGACGGTTCAAAGAGCACCTGTCGAGGAACGTGATCCACTTCCTCGGCCAGGTGCTGTGGGTCTACTCGATCGGCGTGCTGACGCTCGCCACGGTGTTCGCGATCGAGTTCACCATGCCGATGTGGACGGCGCTGCTCGCATGGCTGTTCCTTCGCGAGAGGTTCACCGTGCCGCGCCTGGTGCAGCTCGCGCTCGGCTTCGCCGGGGTCCTCATCATCCTGCGCCCCGGCGGCAGCGCGTTCCACATTGCCGCGCTCGGCATGATCCTCGGCTCGCTGTGCTACGCGTCGTCCTTCATTTTCACCAAGCGCCTCTCTTCCACCGACAGCGCGCTCGCGGTGCTCTTCTGGATGTCGGTGATCCAGACGCCGATCTCGCTCGCCGCCGCGGTTCCGCAATGGGTGACGCCGGTTGCGGCGGATTTCCCCTGGATCGTCGGGATCGGCATGGGCAGCTTCGCGGCGCACTGGTGCATGACGCAGGCGATGAAGCTGGTCGACGCCATGGTCGCGGTGCCGATCGACTTCGTGCGCCTGCCGCTCATCGCGGTGATCGGCGCGCTCTTCTATGCCGAGCCCTTCGACCCGCTGGTCATGGTCGGCGCAGCGGTGATCTTCGCCGGGACCTACTACAGCATCTCGCGCGAACGGCGTTAGTACGGGGCCGCCGCTACGTTTTACTCGTGGTATTGCGTCGCCATCTCGAGGGAAGCCGCGAGGCGATCGCGCCAATCAGCTCTGCTTTGAACCGCCCACGCCGGCCGGCGTGTTCTTCTGCGCCAGGCGCTTGATGAGCCCGTCGATGCCTTCCTGCTTCACGACCTGGTCGAACTCGCTGCGGTAGGTAAGGACTAGGCTCACGCCCTCGACCACAATGTCGTAGATCTTCCAGCCATTGTCGGTCTTGCGCATCGAGTAGTCGATGAGCACCGGCTTGCCGCCGGGGCGGATGAACTGGTTGTGCACCGTGACGTCTGTGTCGGAGGGCTTCATGCGCACCGGCTGGACCTTCATGGTCTGGCCCTCGTACGCGCCGATCGCGTTCGAGTACGTGCGCAACAGCATGTTGCGGAATTCCTGCACCAGCTTCTTCTTCTGCTCCGGCGTGGCCTGCGCCCACCCGCGGCCGACAGCGAGGCGCGTGGCTTCCTCGAAGTCGACATGCGGCAGGATCTTTTCTTCGGCGAGCTTGATGGCGCGCGCGCGATCGCCGGAGGCGAGCTGCTTGTCGCTCTTGACGGCGGCGAGCACTTCCTCGGTGATCTTCTTGACGAGCTCCTCGGGCCCCAAGTCCTGCGCGAGGGCGAACAGAGGCAGGAAAGCGAACAGTCCCAGTAATCGGTAAATCATGCGGCGGCGCGCTCCTTGTCGTGCTTGTCGCCCTTGATATTACCCTTGAACATGGCCGGCTCGAGCGAGTGGCGCTCGAGCAGCCGGTAAAACTCGGTCCGGTTGCGGCCTGCAAGCCGCGCGGCTTTTGTCACATTGCCGGCGGTGATCTTGAGAATGCGCACGAGGTAGTCGCGCTCGAACGCGCGGCGTGCTTCATCGAGCGGCGTGAGCGCGGTGTCGCCTGCGTCGAGCGCCTGGCGAACGAGCGATTCTGGAATCACTTCGGTCGCGGCGAGCGCCACCGCCTGCTCGATCACGTTCAGCAGCTGGCGCACGTTGCCGGGCCATGGCGCGGAGACGAGGAGCTGCATCGCCTCAGGCGAGAAGGCGAGGCGGCCGCGCCGGTAGCGTGTACCGAGCCGCGAGAGAAACTCGTTGGCGAGCAGCGGGATGTCCTCGCGCCGCTCGGCGAGCGTCGGAATGTAGAGCTTCACCACGTTCAGCCGGTAGTAGAGATCCTCGCGGAATTCGCCGGAAGCGATTCTTTCTTCGAGCTTGCGGTGCGTCGCGGCGATGACGCGCACATCGACGTCGAAGGTCTCATGCGAGCCGACCGGGCGGATCTTTCTCTCTTCCAGGGCTCGCAATTGCTTCACTTGCAGCGGCAACGGCATATCCCCGATCTCGTCGAGGAAGAGCGTCCCGCCCTGAGCGGCCTGGAACAGGCCGCGGCGGTCGGCGACCGCGCCGGTGAA
>JAICPQ010000123.1 GCA_025929745.1 Burkholderiales bacterium
TCGCCATTGGTTAGGTTCGCCCTCTTCGGCGCCGGCCGAATCGGCCGCATGCACGCCGAGAACCTCGTGCGGCGCGCCGACGCCAGGCTCCTTTACGTAGTCGACACCAAGCCCGACGTCGCGCGCGCGCTCGCCGAGCCCCTGGGCGCAAAGCAGGCGGACACCGACACCGCGCTCCGCGATCCGAACGTGGATGCGGTGCTGATCGCGACCTCGACCGGGAGTCACGCCGATCTCTCTATCGCCGCCGCCAAAGCCGGCAAGGCGATCTTCTGCGAGAAGCCGGTTGATCTCACGCTCGCCAGGGTGCAGGCGTGCATCAAGGCGGTGAACAAGGCGCGAGTGCCGATGTTCGTCGGCTTCAATCGCCGCTTCGACCCGAGCTTCCGCGAGCTGAAGCGCCGGCTCGACGCCGGCACGGTCGGCAGGCTCGAGCAGGTCATCATCACCAATCGCGACCCGGGTCTTCCGGACCTGCGCTTCCTCGCCAGCTCGGGGGGGCTCTTCCTTGACTTCACGATTCACGACTTCGACATGGCGCGCTGGCTGCTCGGCGAGGAGCCGGTCGAGATTTTCGCGCGCGGCGCGGTGCTCGTCGATCCGCGCGTGAAAAGCGAAGGGAAGGACATCGATACCGCGATGGTGTTGTTGCGCACGAAGTCCGGGCGCATGGCAAGCATCATGAACTCGCGCCGTGCCGTGTATGGCTACGACCAGCGCATTGAGGTCTTCGGCGAAAAGGGCATGCTGCGCGCGGAGAATCTCGCGCCCACGACGGCCGAGCGTTTCGGCCCCGAAGCGACCTGCCGCGACAACCCGTGGCCCAACTTCCAGACGCGCTATGCCGCCGCGTACGCCGCCGAGCTGACTTCGTTCATCACCAGCGTCCGGCGCCGCAAGCCCGCCGAGATCCCGCCAGAGGACAGCCGGCGCGTGCTTCTGTTGTGCGAAGCGGCCGCGAGATCGGCCCGAACGGGCCAGCCCGTCAGAGTGAAATAGAACCCTCGCCAGCGGTTCCGGTCCCAAGGAAGCCATGGACCAGGCCGAGCGAACGGAAACCGCGCAGCAGGCGCTCGTCTACGTCGGCATCGCCGTCGCGGTCGTCGTCATCCTCGTATTACTCTGGTATGCAATCGACGTAGTCCTTTTGGCCTTCATCGGCGTCCTGGTGGCGATTCTGCTGCGCGCGCCGGCCGACTGGCTCTCGCGTCGGTCGGGCATGTCCGAAGCTTGGGCGCTTGCCGTGGTCGGCGTCATCGTGCTCGCCGTGCTCGTGGGCGGCGGCACGCTTTTCGGCCGCGGCGTCGCCGTGGAGGCGCTTGCGCTCGTCGACCGCATTCCCGAGATCATCGAAGCGTTCAAGCGCGAGCTAGCGCAGACGGAGGTTGGCGCACGCGTGGTTGTGCTCGCCGAGTCTAGCGGCATGCTCTCCAGCGGCGGTGGGCAGTTCATCGGTCGTGGCCTCGGTCTTATCGGCTCCACGTTCGGCGCGGTCGCGAACGTGCTCATCGTCGTTTTTTTCGCGGTGTTTATGGCGGCGCAGCCGCAACCCTACATCCAGGGACTTCTCTTCCTCGTGCCGCGCAGGCGCCGCAAGCGCGCGCGCGAGGTGATCTACGAGATCGGCAACGTATTGCGGCGCTGGTTAATCGGTCAATCGATTCTCGCGGTGTGCGTGGCGCTCCTCACCGGCGCGGGATTGCTTCTCCTTGGCGCGCCGTTCGCCGTGGCGCTCGCGATCCTCGCGGGACTGATGGAATTCGTGCCGTACATCGGACCGTTCGTGGCCGCGGTGCCCGCGATCCTCGTCGGCTTCGCCGAAGGGCCGCAGCTCGCCCTCTACATCGCGCTCCTCTTCCTCGGAGTGCAGATGGCCGAGAGCTATGTCCTCGCCCCGCTCATCCAGCACCGCGCGGTGCATCTCGCGCCGGCGGCGATCCTCTTCGCCCAGGTGCTGATGGGCGCCATCGTCGGCGCGCTCGGTGTCGCCGTCGCGACGCCGCTCGCGGCGGCGGTCATGGTCGCGGTGGGGATGCTCTACGTCGAGGACGCGCTCGGCGATCCTTCGGCGCGGCCCGACGCCTAGTCGTACTCGATGGAGCCGCGGATGCGGTCGTACTCGTCGTGGCCGTCGCGCCAGCCGGCGAGGTATTCGCTAGCTGAGAACTGCACGCCCTGCCGTGGACAGTCGCGCTCCAGGCGCAGGTCCTGTGGCGGGTGACCCGCGAAACCGTCGGCATAGCCGCGTTCGCGCCAGTTGCCACTCGAGCAATCGGTCGCACAGGCTTGCACGACGAAAAGCGCGAGGACGGCCGCGCGGAGCACTAGCGAGTGCGGTTTCGCATGGATCCGATCAGCCGGTCCCATTCGTCGTACCCGTCGCGCCACCCTTCGAGGTACGCCGTCTGGTCGATTTCGGCGCCGTAACGCTCGCGGCATTCGGACATGAGCCGCAGGTCCTGCGGCAGATGTCCGCCGTACCCATGCGCGTAACCGACCTGCTGCCAGTTCGGCGGCCGGCAGTCGGCTTCGCCGAGCGGGAAGAGCGAGCAGCCGCTCAGGATAAGGATCGGTAATACGCGAACCATGCAGAGGCGAACAGCAGCTACCGCCGGTTATTTCCCCGCTCGGCGCCGAGCGCCGTGACGCGCGCGCGGCTTTTCAAAAGGAGCTGTTCGACGTATTGCCTTTCTTCTTCGGAGCGGGCGAACACGCTCACCACGCAGGCGCCGCTGCGCACCGCCTCGCCATAAGGCGCCATCGCGCTGTCCCAGGCCGGCTGTCCGGGCTGGTTCTCGTAGGATTGTCCGGGAGCCTCGGCCGCGATGCCGTCCTCCGTGAGGCCCGAACTGACCGTGATGCGGTATTCCGGCACACCGGCACGCAGCAATGCCGCGCGTGCTTCCTCGGCCGCGGCTAAGCTAGCGAACACTCCGACGATCGTTTGTGCACCGAGGACGGCCATCATGCGGAGCACGTGCAACATCCGTTCCACAAAGCGCGCACCAGATCCATCAGTGCCTTAGGGCCTTGTTCCGGCATGGCAAAATCCCGGCCCGGACGCGGAATAACCGTCAGGATACCGTCGTCGAGCGATTGAACCCATGGAGAGGCAGCGGATAAGCTTATTTGCGTTCGCAAGCGCCGGCGCAACGCTGTGCGCGGGGGCGCCGCTATTACAAAGGGCCGCATGATGCATTTTGATATGGCCGTCAATCCGATCGTGACGCGAAAGAACAAGCTTGGACGCTATGAAATTCTCCACGAGCTAGGACGCGGCGCTTTAGGCGTGGTCTACGCGGCGCTCGATCAATCCACGGGCGCGGTCATTGCGCTCAAGACACTCGACCCCGCGTTATCGGCCAACCGCAACGCAAACTTTGCCGAGTTCTTCCGGAAAGGCGGGCATTCGACTTGGCGCCTGAGGCACCGCAATATCATCGAGGTCCTCGACGCAGGTGAGGTTGACGGCATCGCATACGTCGCGATGGAGCTGCTGGAGGGCGAGAGCCTGCGCAAGATGCTCGACGGGCCACTCTCGATCGCGCGCGCGATCCAGATCGCCGATGAGGTTGCATGCGGGCTCGCATATGCGCATGAACAAGGAGTGGTGCACCGGGGCGTCAAGCCATCGAACATCATTGTCTTACGCGCCGGCGGGGTGAAGATCACCGATTTCGGCATCGGGCAACTCGGCGAGGCAGCGATACTTTCCGCACAGCGCGTCGGCTGTGTGAACTACATGTCCCCCGAGCAGGTGCGCGGCGAGCCGGTCGACGCTCGATCCGACATCTTCTCGCTCGGTGCCGTGCTCTACGAGATGCTCACTCGCCGGCCAGCCTTCCACGGCGAATCACCGAAAGAAGTCATGGCGAAAATTCTTCGTGCCGAGCCGCCGCTTCCGAGCGACGTGAACCCGCACGTCCCGCGTTTACTCGACGGGATGGTTCTCGGCATGCTCGCCGTGCATCCAGACGACCGGCTGCCCGGCGTGCGTATCCTAGTCCGCAACTTACAGCGCCTCGAACAAGAGCTCGGGCTGGGACAGCGCGCAGCTGCCGACACCGACGAACTGAAGACGCCCGGTGCAGATCAATGGCGCGACCGTGACGTGCTACAACGCGATCAGAAGGAATTGGTGGCGCCGGAACCGCCCGACCCGAACCGATTCAGGAGCGCGCCAATTCATGATGGCGACCTTCGCTTTCGGCTCGATTCACCGTCCGCCGGACAGTTCCAATTTCCCAATCTAAGACTTGATGGGGAGGCGCTCAACAACCGCGAGACGACGTTCATGATGGACCGCCAATCCGCGGCGGAACGGTCCTCTGGATCGCGGCCTACGATGCTCGCGGCCCTCGCCCTCGTGATCGCCGTGCTCGCTATCGGCCTTACCGTCGTCTTGCATTACTCGCCAGGTCTCATTGAACGCCTCATCGCTGCGAGTGGTATGCAGCAAGCACCGGCGACAGCCCCCGCGCTGCCCCATCCGACCGCGCCTGAGCCTGAAGCCGAGGCGCCCACGCAACCGTTGACTGCGCCTGCTGCGCCGCAGGCATCGCCGCCGCGCACAGTAGACGATGAGAGAGCGGAAAAAGGCTCAGTGGAGCAAGAGTCGTCAGGCACGGTGGGCGCGCCCCAGCCGACGTCTGCGATACCGCTTCCTGCCGAGCCCAGCCCGGCTGCGCAAACTCAGACGTTGGTCGCCGCGCCGGAGCCACCCGCAGCAGCTGGGACTGCGCCGGCGCACAAGCGCCCGCAGCCGACGCAACCGACAGCTGCTGTTCCACAGCAGCAGCCCGAGGGCATGGCGAAACTCATCATCGCCGTAGCGCCGCAAGGCGAGATCTACATCGACGGCAAGCACTACGGCACGACACCGCCGATCGCGACGCTGGAGCTCGAGCCGGGAGTACGTCGCATCGAGGTTCGTAGCGGGTCGCGGAAGCCGTATCTCACCTACATGACGGTTCAGGCTGGTGAGGTGCGGCGCATCCAACACGACTTCGGCGCAAAGCCGAGCAGCCCACCCGCCCCTTGATGAGGTTCGCGACGCTCTGCTGAGGCGCCCTCTTGGAAGGCGCGCGAACTATCTGCTATACGTTCCTTGCTTCCGTGGCTTCCAAAAGTCTTTGGTTGGCTGGTGACATGACTGCGATTCGCCCTTCACCGCATCGGTAAATCGCTTGCGCGGACTGATTTCGTTGAGTACCGCAAGCAGCACGAACATCGCGCCATCGGGAATCGGCGCTTTTCCGGAAATCCATTCCTCAAGCGCGGAAGGCGAAATGTGCAGGTGTAGCGCAAGCTCGCGCCGCGATATGAAAACCATCGCGTGGCGGAGCAGCTCTTCCCTTTCTGATTTCGACATAGTTCCAATAGTACCCGGCGCTTGTTGCAGGGATGAGCGTCGCTAGGTTGCGTTTTCTTGATGACCTCCGTCAATGTGAAACGATATGAAACGACGAGATCGCTAGCGCCTCCGTCTGTGTAGTGCGCGGTGTCGGGCATCCGCGACGATGATGCCCATTGTAGGAGCGAAGCTACAACCGATACCACGAATCGACGGCTGCGGGCGTTGCGCTTCTTACTTATATTCCCTCCGCAGAAAATAACGACGAAGAGAAACGTGAGTTGCGTACCTTTTGGTAGGGACAACCGGAGACCATCAATGAGACTAAAGACGTTAGTTGCAGTAGCAATAGCGGCCGCGTTTGCCGTACCCCTGTCGATTCAAGCTCAGAGCGATAAGCCGTCCAGCGGCACAAGCGGTTCCGCCAGCTCTTCCACCGACGTACCGGCGAAGTGCGCAGCGCTTACCGGCACCGACCGCGAGAAATGCATCACTGACGCGCGCGCCAGCACGGGCGGAAGCGCCGGCAGCATGACCAGCCCTTCGACTTCACCTTCAACCAGCCCCTCCGGCTCGGGTAGTGGCAGCACGTCCGGCACTGAGGCGCCTAAGAAGCAGTAGCGCCGCCTTGCCTTCTTGTAATGAGCCCCGCCTCCGCGGGGCTTTTCATTTCTGGCGAAGCAGTCCGGTACGCTCGACTTACCGGGACGCTTGGAAAAGCCGCTCCACATAGCGCGCAAGGAGATCGACCTCGACATTGACCGGCACGCCAGCTTGGAGACGCGAGAGCGTGGTGACCTCGAGCGTGTGAGGAATGAGGTTCACCTCGAACGCGCTGCCTTCAACGCGGTTCACGGTCAGGCTCACGCCGTCCACACAGACCGAGCCCTTGGTGGCCACGTACTTCGCCAAGCCCTCCGGCAGGCGGAACACCACCACGCCGGTACGCCGTGAAACGACCTCGCCGACGCCGTCCACGTGCCCGGTGACAAGATGGCCGCCGAGCTTATCGCCGATGGAAAGCGACTTCTCCAGGTTCACGTGCCCGGGTCGATCGAGTCCCGTGGTCACTCGCAAGGTCTCCGCGGACACGTCGGCCGTGAATCCGCGCGGCCGCAGCGCAGTTACGGTGAGGCAGACGCCCTGTACGCAGATGGAGTCGCCGAGTGCGACGTCGTCCATGGCGAGCGCGCCGCAATCGACCTCGAGCGGGTCGGTCCGCATGATGCGTCCCACCGCCTGCACGATGCCGGTGAACATGCGGCGGAGATTAGCGCAAAGCGCTTGTCTAACGGCTAATGCGCCCGATGCCGCAGCTTCTTGTCGAGCGAGAGCGCCGAAGCGGCCAGAAACGCGACGAACGCACCGACCGCGATCGAGTTCACGCTCGCCACAGGCGAGTCGAACTCGAGCATGAACGGGGCGCACAGGAGCCATACACCCGCCGCCAGGTTCAGCCACTCCGCCGGAGCGTCGTCGCATGCCACGCATTCGAAGTGCGAAGCGAGCGCGAGGACCAGGCCGACGATCACCGCATTCGCCGTGGCACTCTCGTGCTCGGCATAGCCTGCGAGCCACGGCGACACGGCAAGCCACAGGCTCAGCGTGAAGCTCGTCCAGGCCTGCCATTTCGTCGCCATGCTGGATTGGACCATCCCGCCGTTGCGCCTGTTCTGGGGGCGAGCGTAGTCTTCCCCGAATACGGGATGTAAAGATGCAACGACAGGTGCAGTTGATCGGCGCGGCATGGGGCCTTGGTGGCGCGGATCCCGGCTGCGCCGAAGCGCCCGCGGTGCTCGCGCCGCTCGCGGCGCGGCGCCTTGAAGCGTGCGGCGTCGGCACGGTCGTCGGCCCGCTGATCGCGCCGGCGGCTGGCGAGCGGCGCAAGACGCTCGCAGTAAGCAGGCTTTGTGGCCAGCTAGCTTCCGCAGTGGCGGATGCGCGCCGCGAAGCACGCCTTCCCTGCGTGCTCGGCGGCGACCACAGCTGCGCCGGCGGCACGTGGAGCGGCGTTGCGCGCACGCTCGACGGTGCACTGGGTCTCGTCTGGATCGATGCCCACATGGACAGCCACACGCCGTCGACGAGTCACACCGGCCGGCTGCACGGGATGCCGCTTGCCTGGCTCCTCGGACAGGCCGATGATCCGCTCTACGGCCTCGCTTCGGGCGTGCTCAACCCCGAGCATGTCTGCCTGGTCGGCGTGCGCAGCTACGAGCCCGAGGAGGACGAGCGCTTGCGCCGCCTCGGGGTGCGCGTTGTCTTCATGGATGAAGTGCGCGCGCGCGGAATCGACGCGGTGCTCGGCGAGGCGATCGAGATCGCACGCGCCGGCACCGCCGGCTTCGGCGTGAGCATCGACCTCGACGTGGTAAGCCCGGATGAGGCGCCGAATGTGGGCACCCCGGTGAGCGGCGGCGTGACCAGCGCCGAGCTCGCGCGCGCGCTCGAGCAAGTCGCCGGCGAGCCGTCGCTCGCGGCGCTCGAGCTCGTCGAGTACAGCCCGCGGCTGGATCGCGACGGCGCGACGGCCCGCGTCGCGCTCAGCCTGTTGTCGGCCGCGCTATGCGGGACGCGCGAGGACCCGCAGGTCCTCGCCAACACGGTCCAGCGATAGCACGCAGAGCCTGCGCCGCTCCTCGAGA
>JAICPQ010000096.1 GCA_025929745.1 Burkholderiales bacterium
CGACTGGGTGGTGCTCGAGCCCGACGCGCCCGCGCTGCCCGACGTGCTGCTCGAGCCCTGCGACTGGCTCATCGACGGCGAGGATTGTCCCGCCTGCGACTCCTGCTTCTTCTCTTGTGCGACGGCGCCGAACGACAGCAACGCCGCGGCGACCGCAACTGCGATTGCATTCAACCTCATTCGAGATCTCCTTTCGGGATACCTACGGTGGACTACCCAGAAAGGAGCAGCAAGGGCCGTGCCTCCGGGTCATGCACGAATGTCGATGAGCGCGAGGCCGCTTTGCGGATCATGGCGGCGCGTCAGGTGCGAGGGCGATTCAGTGACAATCACCTCCAGAGTCGGGCGCACGCGCGCGGAAAGAAGATGGCCGCCGCGAGCGTTGCCGTCCCGTCCGCCGAGCACGACGTGCGCGTGCAACTTCGGTTTGCCATCCTGCAGCGCGATGTCGCCGACAAGCGCCAGCACCTCCACTTGCTCGCGCACGGCAATGCGCTCGTAGTCTTTCTTCTCCCAGTCAAAGTATCCCAGCGTGGCTTCGCTGAAGGCGCCGATCGCTGTGAACGATGACGCGCGCAGCTTGTGCTGAGCCGCAAAGGCGGTGAGCCCTGCGACGGGCTCATCCCCGGTGTCGAAGATCACTGCGAAAACGCGCTCGGCGCTCTGCAAAAGCAGCTTGGATTGCATAACAACCTCCTTGGAAGTCCATAGTCATGGCGGACTAGGTCGGGATTTTCCCGTCGTACCGGCCTGTCAATTGCTCGCGGCAAGATGCAATCCCATTAACCAGAGGACACAGGACATGAC
The DNA here is from genome assembly GCA_025929745.1 of Burkholderiales bacterium. Taxonomy (GTDB): domain Bacteria; phylum Pseudomonadota; class Gammaproteobacteria; order Burkholderiales; family SG8-39; genus SCGC-AG-212-J23. The sequence goes on from JAICPQ010000096.1 coordinate 808, forward strand.
ACTCAAGACATTGATCGCAATCGCAGTCGCTTCAGCATTCGCAGTTCCGGTCCAGGCCGCCGGCGACAAGGCCAAGGACGCGAGCGCCACTCCGAGCACGAGCCAAGGCCAAAGCGCGAGCCAAGGCGCGAGCAACACCGGCAACAAGGGCGCGGACGCCATGTTCAACTCGCTGGACAAGAACAAGGACGGCATGTTGACGCGTGAAGAAGCGAAGGGCACGCCGCACGACAAGGACTTCGCCACGCTCGACAAGAACAATGACGGCAAGCTCTCGCCGCAGGAGCATGCGGCGGCGCCGGAGCACGCAGAGAAAGCAGGTGCCGCCGGCGGCACGGCCAGCAGCGATCCGAAGGCCCCGAGCAAGAAGTAAGTAGCCGTTTCGCGCCGGGACGGTCATGAGGCCGTCCCCGGCACTGCATGGGCGGCTAGCGCTCGGACTGTTCCGCGCTTGCGCCGGCGGCCGCCTCTTCGCGCGCCACGCCGAGTTCGGCGAGCGTCTGATCGTCGAGTTGGCCGCCCGCCGGAATCGCCCTCGAGAGCTGAAACTGGGCGAGAGCGGCCTGCGTCTTGGCGCCGAAATCGCCGTTGACCGGTCCTGCGTCGAAGCCGAGCGTGAGCAACCTCTGCTGTACCCGGCCGATGAACTCAGAATACGGGCCAGGCGACGGCTGCTCGGTCGGGTCTGGAATTGCCTCCTCTGGATGCAGCGACGTGAACGGGCTGGCTGCGCTCGCAAGCAGCGGAGCGAGTAAGAGGCTGGCGATCAATGCGAAGGTCTTCATAGCGTTTAGCGCGTCCTGTCTGGCGCCCGAAACCGTGGCCGCCACGCTTGTCCAAGGGCAAATGGCGTACCCGATGCGCACCAAGCGGGCCCTTCTTTACGCCTGGCTGCTGGCTACGCTGTTCAGCGGCATCCCGTCCACGCTCTACGCGCTCCTCACCGGTCGCGATCCGTTAGAAGCGACCCGCGCGGCAGGGGCAATGATCGCGATGCCCAACTCGCTTGCCGCGGCAGCGCTCGTCCATGTCTCCGTGTCGCTTTTCTGGGCGTTGGTGCTGTGGCTCCTGCTGCCTTATCGACGCACCGCATTGTGGGTGATGGTTGCGTCCGCGGCGATCGCCGTCCTTGATCTCCGAGTCATTGCGCCAGCCCTCTTTCCGGAAGTCGCTGCGCTCTATTTCTGGCCGCAGTTCGCCGACCACATGATGTGGGGTGCGTGCTACAGCGTTGGATTGTCGCTGGCCAGGCCGAGCGCGACGCGGCCGTAGGTGGTGCCGGCGATGTCGGTGTTGAAGGAGAAGTGTTGCTTGACGGCGTGCGCGTCGCGGAAGGCGCGCGGTACGTGGCTCGATTCATAGAGGCCACTCGCGCCGTAGAGACCGAACATCACGTCCACGGCGCGCACGGCCCAATCCACCGCGTACGCGCCTTCGAGCCGATAACGCGCTTTGGTCTTGATGTCCGGAAGCTGGGCTTCCGCGTCGCGGCAGTTCGCGAGCTGCACGAGCCGTGATGCGCGCGCGTAAGCCGTGGCCTCGGCGAGGCGGATCTGCGTGCTCTGGATCTCCGCGACGCGCGCTCCCGTCATGCGCCCGGCGCCCGGATTGAAGCCTTCGATGAGGCCCTCCGCGATGCCGAGCGCGACGCCCGAGAGCATGTAAGGAAAAAGCGCGAATACCGGAAGCTGGTAGAGGATGCCCGGATTTACCGCGCTGCCCGGCGTCGGCCCGCCCTTCGTGTCCGCGACCGCCAGCGTCATGTGCTCCGGCACGAACTGTTCCTTCACCTCGACATCGTTGCTCCCGGTGCCGCGCAATCCGCCCGCGTGCCAGGTATCGATGATCTTGTACTGCGATCGCTTGAGGAGAAACACGCGCTGCTCCGGCGGCAGATGGTCGTCGAGCCGCGCGAGCCCGGCGAGCATGTTCCACTCGCTCGGATCGACGCCGCTCGAGAACGGCCAGCGCCCGGACAAGACATAACCGCCCTCGACCTTGCGCGCCCTGCCCGCCGGGAACACGAATGACGATGCGATCAGCGCATCGACCGAAGCGCCCCAGATCTCGTCCTGCGCCTTCGGCGGAAACATGCCGAGCATCATGTGGTGCGCGGCGAAGTTCACCCAGTTCCACGCCGTCGACGCGCAGGCGCGCGCGAAGAGCGCTCCGTACGTCACCACCGCGGCAAACTCGAGCTCTTCGCCGCCGATGCGCTTGGGCTGATGGACGCGAAAGAGCCTTGCTTCATGGAAATCGCGCAGCGTCTCGTCGGGCAGCCGGCGGAGTTCTTCGCATTTCGCCGCGCGCTCCTTGAGGACCGGCAAGAGCGCTTCAGCTTTTTCCCAGGTACCAGTCAAGAATCTCTTCTCCGGTCCACAACGCCACGCCCGGCCGTTGGCGGATGTATTCGTAAAGCCGCTCGAGATAGACAATGCGATGCGGCGCGCCGGTGATGTACGGATGCACGCTGATCGCCATTACACGGGCGGTCTTCTCGCCTTCGGCATACAGCCTGTCGAAGTGATCGATGCCGCGGCGCAGCCATTCCTCCGAAGGATGGTGTTGCAGCACCATCATCGAGATGTCGTTCATCTCGACGGTGTACGGCACCGATACGATCGGCCCGTGCGCGGTTTGAATCTTCACGGGCTGGTCATCGAGCACCCAGTCGGCCACGTACTCGATGCCCGCTTCGGCTAGCCAGTCGATGGTGTCGTACGTTTCCGTAAGACCCGGGCTCTCCCAGCCGCGCGGCTTATTCCCGCTGAACGCCTTGATCTCCGCCACCGTTTTCTGAATCGCGTCGCGCTGATCCTCGACATGATGCATGGGCCGCTGGACATAGCCGTGCCCCATGAATTCCCAGCCCGCCTCGAGCGCGGCCTCGGCCACGCGCGGATAGCTCTTGATCACCGAGCCGTTGATGGCGAGTGTCGCCTTGACGCCGAACTTCTCCAGCACCTCTACGAAGCGCCAGAAGCCCACTCGCATCCCATACTCGTGCCAGGCCCAGTTGGGCAGATCGGGCAGCAGCGGCTGGCCTTGCGGCGGGGAAAGCACCATGCGCGGCATGGCGCGCTCGATCGACCACTCCTCGACATTGACGATGGTCCACACGGCGACGCGCGCATCGTTCGGCAGCTTGAGGGGTGGACGATCGACGATCGCCGAGTACGCGACGCGATCTTTGGGCAGCTTCATGTGCGGCCAAATATACCGTCGGAACGAAAAAGAATGTCGGCACGCGCGGCGCTGGTTCGAGCGCTCGCATGGAGCCGCTTCTGGCGCAGACTGGCGCGATCAGCGCCGGCGCTTCTTATCGAGCTTTTCGCTCGTCACGAGGCCTGACCGCGCCGTCCTGCGCCTTCGCCTGCTGGTCCAGCATGGTGGCGAGGATCAGAAGGTTGATGGTGGGCATCGGCGTCTCGCCGCGCATCCAGGCCCCGAGAACCGGCTCGGGCACGCCCAGCCGCTTCGCCACCTTCGTTCTCCCAAGTAGTCTGACGGCTTGCTCGAGCAACGCTCGCTTGGCGGTGTGATCCATCGGGGCCTCCCTAGTACGCTCCCAGGGTAGGCCACGGCGTCGAGTTCTTCAGCGAATCGCCGCATGCCGGCGGTGTGCGGGATTCACCTTTCTGACAAACCGGCCTCGTTCGCGATGTGGCCGGCGAGCGCCGCCCAGTCCTCCTCGGCGCGCCCGGCCGCGATCGCTTCCAGCAGATGGCCTCTGATCATTTCACCGAGCCGAAGGTGCATGCCGGCTTCGCGCGCGGTGGTAAGCGCGAGCTCGACGTCCTTCACGCCGAGCGGCATGGCGAACTGCGCCGGCAGCCACGCCTGCTCGACGATCATCTTCCCGTAGTTCCTGTACGCCGGCGAGCCGAGCGAGGTGTTCCCGATCACGTTCAGGAAGTCCGCCGGCGCCACGCCGCACCTGCGCACCAGCGCGAACGCTTCGCCGAGGCTCTCGATCAGGCACGCGAGCAGGAAGTTGCGCGCGATCTTGACGGCATTTGCCTTCGCGGGATCGTCGCCGACCACGAAGGTTTGTTTGCCCAAAACCGAAAAAAGCGGCTGGCAGCACTCGAGCGCCGCTTTCGGGCCGGCGGCGATGATGTCGAGCTGACCCTGCGCCGCAAGCGGCGGGCGCCCGAACACCGGAGCCGCGACGTAGTTTTCTTTCTGGATGGAAGCGAGCTCCCGGGAGATCGCCATGCTCACGGTCGCCATGTTGAGATGGATGGTGCCTTTCGGCAGCCGGCGCGCGAGCCCGGTGTCGAGCCACACCGCCCGCACCGCTGCGTCGTCGGCCAGCATGGTGATCACGACTTCGCCCGCGACGGCATCATCTGCTTTCGCCGCGATGTCAGGTGAGGAGCGGGTGCGGTTGTAGACCTTGAGGCTGTGCCCCGCGCTTTTCAGGCGCTCGACCATGGGACGACCCATTTGGCCAAGACCGATAAAGCCAAGCTGCATTTCGCAATCCTAGCCCTTCACACGGGCCAGGCATGCTCCGTGCGTTCCGGGTGTCCTCATGGAACGCCGCCCGCTCGACAATATCGAGCCACTTGGTCTTTTCCGGCCAGCGACCCGATCGCAGCCGGCTTGGCGTATTACCGCCGCGACGGCACGAAGTTTGCAAGGATGCCTCGTAAAGGAGACATGACGTGGCCCTTCCCCTGATCAAACTAGGCCTCGCCGCAGCGGCGGGGTACTTCCTTTATTCGAGCTACGTACGCTCGCGCGCGGCCGGCTCGACCACGAACGCAAGCGACGCGGTGGATGACATCGACTTGCCCGCCAACCCGACCGTCGAGGAGAAGCTTGACGCCGGCGTGCAGGAAACTTTTCCGGCGAGCGACCCGGTGAGCATTTCGCAGCCGTCGGAAACCGCATACGAGGCGGCGCAGCGCCGCAAGCCCTCGAACTAGCGCTTTCGCTTCAGCACCCCGGACTCTTCGATCGCCGCCGGGATTTCGGCGAAGTTCATCGGCGCCATGACGTGCGCGCCGGCCACCCCCGGAGTTTCCGCCAGCTCGCGAAGCAGTTCCACGCAGATCCTGCGGCCCTCGAGCTTGGCATCCGGCGCTCGCTCGAGCCGCTCAATGATCGAGTCCGGCACGACAGTGCCGAAGAGCTTCTCGCGCATCCAGCGCGCTGAGCGCGCCGACGGAATCGGCGCGATGCCGATCAGGACCGGCAGGTTGAGCCCCTCCTCGCGCAGCCGCGCGGCGTAGCGCCGCACCATGCCGATGTCCATGCAGAACTGCGTCTGCACGAAGTCCGCCCCGGCTTCCGCCTTCGCCAGGAGCGCGGCCGGAGTCCAGCCCGGTTTCGGATCGGTCGGCACGTCGGCCGCGCCGATGAAGAGTTCCGGCGCGCGCTCGATCTCCGTGCCCGAAGGCAGCCTGCCCTCGTCGCGCATGCGACGCGCCGTGGCGATCAGGTCGCGCGTGTTCAGGTCGAAGACCGGCTTGGCTTCGGGCTGGTCGCCGGCCTTCGGATCGTCGCCCGCGAGGACCAGGATGTTGTGAATGCCCAAGGCCGCCGCGCCGAGCAGGTCGCCCTGCAGCGCGATGCGGTTTCGGTCGCGGCAGGTCATCTGAAAGATGGGCTCGAGGCCGCTCTGCACGAGGAAGTGCGCCGCGGCGAGGCTCGACAGATGCACCTTGGCGCCCGCCCCGTCCGTCACGTTGATCGCAGTGGCTAGGCCCTTGAGCGGCAGCGCGCGGCGCAGGAACTCCGCAGGGTCGGTGGAGACGGGCGGCGTGATCTCCGCGGTGACGACGAATTGCCCGCTGCGCAACCGCGTCTGCAGTAACGACATTCACGCCGATCTTATCATCGAGGCATGCCGGAGCTTCCCGACGTCACGGTCTACATCGAAAGCCTCGAACGCCTGCTGCGCGGCAAGCGGCTGACGGCGATCCGCCTCTTCAACCCGTTTCTGCTGCGCACCGCGCTCCCGGCGTTGTCCGAGATCCATGGCAAAACCATCGTCGGATTTTCGAGAGTCGGAAAACGCATCGTGTTCAACTTCGACGGCGATCTGCACCTCGTGCTGCACCTGATGATCGCCGGACGCCTGCACTGGGAAGGCAAGAAAACGCGCAGCACCCTCGCGCTGTTCGAGTTCGAGAACGGCACGCTTTCTCTGACGGAGGCCGGTTCGAAACGCCGCGCCTCGCTGCACCTCGTGCGGGGCGATGCCGCGTTACGCGCGCTCGACCCCGGCGGCATCGAAGTGCTCGCGGCCGACCTAGCGACCTTCCGCGAGAAGCTCGCCAAGGAAAATCACACGCTCAAGCGCGCGCTCACTGATCCGCGGCTTTTTTCGGGCATCGGCAACGCCTACTCCGACGAAATCCTGCACCGCGCGAAGCTCTCGCCGATCGCCCTCACGCAAAACCTGTCCGCGGCGCAGGTCGAGACGCTGTTCTGCGCCACGCGCGATGTCCTGAAAGAATGGATCGAACGGCTGCGCACCGAGCGCTTTCCCGAGAAAGTCACGGCCTTCCGCGACGAGATGGCGGTGCATGGCCGCTACGGCAAGCCCTGCCCGGTGTGCGGCGCGCCCGTGCAGAGGATCGTGTACGCGGAGAACGAAACGAACTACTGCGCGCGCTGCCAGACCGGCGGGCGCATCCTCGCCGACCGCGCGCTGTCCCGGCTTCTCAAGAAGAGCTGGCCGCGCTCGATCGATGAACTGCCTTGAATTCGGGGACGGAGCCCTAGTCAGTTAGGCTACGGCCCGAATTCGGGTTAGGCGGCTTTCCGCTCCTGCTTGCCGCCGCTCTGGACCTGTCTCATGCTGGCGTTGCCACCGGCGGTCGCGACCTGGGCGGCCTCGCTCATCCAGTCGCGGGCCTGCGCGATCTGGGTCTGGCAGAGCTCCGTCCAGTAGCCCATCGTGCGCTCCCACTGCGCGCCGGCCATCTTGGTCTGCAGCGCAAGCAACTCGTCGATGCTGCGCGCCTGGCCGAGCTCGCTGATCGTTTTCGCCTGCTGGTCGAGCGCGGTGCGGATGGCGACAAGTTGCTGGTTTTGCAGGCGCTCGGCGCTTTGCAACGACGCCTTCATCAGGTCGGCGGCGGTTTTGAGGCCCGCGCGGTACAGGTCGAGAAACTCGGTCTGCGGTTGGGTCATTCGCTTCTCCTTGTGGAGTGCAGTTGTCCCTCCCAAGCTACATGCCGTCGCTTCGTGGCGGCTTTAAATGAATATACGCGGCGAGGAACCGGGCGCAAATTAAAAGAATCAAATTGCGTACACACCCGCCATTAATGGAAAACATCGTCCTTCTCGACGAGTACCGCAAGCGGCGCAAGCCCGTGCGCCGGCCGGCACCCTCGTCCCGCGTCGACCATGCGAGCGATCCCACGGGCGCGCATTACTTCTGCACGCGTTGCGACTCCGACGAGTTCCGCCTCTCCGCGCTCGGCATGGTCCATTGCGCCCATTGCAGCGCGCTGATGCGTAACCTGCTGGTGAGCCCGGGCCCTAACCGGGAAGCTTCTTAGACCCGAGCAACGGGCCGATGACGTCCACCGGCACCGGGAACACGATGGTCGAGGCCTTGTCGCCGGCGATCTGCGTGAGCGTCTGCAGGTAGCGAAGCTGCATCGCCTCGGAGCGCTGCGCAAGGGTGGTCGCGGCCTGCAGGAGCTTTTCGGCGGCCTGCAATTCCCCTTCGGCATGAATGACTTTGGCGCGGCGCTCGCGCTCGGCTTCCGCCTGGCGGGCGATCGCGCGCACCATCGATTCGTTGAGGTCAACGTGCTTGATCTCGACGTTGGATACCTTGATGCCCCAGGCGTCGGTCTGGCTGTCGAGCACGTTCTGAATGTCGAGATTGAGCTTCTCGCGCTCCGAAAGGAGCTCGTCGAGCTCGTGCTTGCCAAGCACCGCGCGCAGCGTGGTCTGCGCGAGCTGGCTCGTGGCTTCGAGAAAGTTCGCCACCTGGATGATGGCGTTGCGCGGCTCGACCACGCGGAAGTACACCACGGCGTTTACCTTCACCGAAACGTTGTCGCGCGTAATGATGTCCTGCGGCGGCACGTCAAAAACGACGATGCGCAAGTCGACGCGAACGAACTGCTGGACGCCCGGGATGATGAAGATCAGCCCTGGCCCGAACACGCGCTGCAAGCGGCCGAGGAAGAACACCACCGCGCGCTCGGACGAGCGCCGGGTCCAGATCAACATCGCCCCGAGGATGACGCCCCGCCCGCCCCCCCCCCACCCGCAAAACGACAGCCCAC
>JAICPQ010000097.1 GCA_025929745.1 Burkholderiales bacterium
GACGTGGAGAACTGGCTCAAGTGCTACTACATGCGCGACCACGTCGGCGGCACGTTCTCAGGCAGCATCACCGGCGTCGTTCCGTTCGGCCTTTTCGTGACGCTCGACGATTACTTCGTTGACGGGTTGGTGCACATTTCGGAACTCGGCCGCGACTACTTCCAGTTCGACGCCGCGCGCCACATGCTCCTTGGCGAGCGCACCGGCAAGCGCTATCGCCTCGCCGACCGCATGACGGTCAAGCTGGTGCGCGTCGACCTCGACACGCGCAAGATCGATTTCGTTCCGGGATGAAAGAACCGCGCGTGGTTTTCGGTTTCCACGCCGTGCTCGCGCGCCTGCGCGCCGATCCGAAGTCCCTGGTCGAGATCTTCGTCGACGAGACGCGCAAGGACGGCAGGATGAAGGACCTCGTGGCGAGCGCCGAGAGGAGCGGCGTGCGCCTGCACCGCGTGCCGACGAAGCGGCTTGACGGGTTCTATGGGGGCGCACGCCATCAGGGCGTGGTCGCGCGGGTCGAAGTGAGGAAGGTGGTCGACAGCCTCGACGAAATTCTCAAAGCGGTGGAGCAGCCGCTGCTCCTAGTGCTGGACGGAGTGACGGACCCCCACAACCTGGGCGCCTGCCTGCGCGTGGCGAATGCCGCCGGGGCACACGCCGTCATCGCGCCGCGGGACCGCGCCGCCGGTATCACGCCCGCCGTCTCCAAGGTGGCGAGCGGCGCCGCAGAGTCCACGCCTTACCTTATGGTCACCAACCTCGCGCGCACGCTCGGCGAGATCAAGGAGCGCAATATCTGGGTGGTCGGCGCCGATGAACGCGCGGACAAAACGCTTTACGCAGCCGATCTCCCTTCCTCGATCGCCTGGGTGCTGGGCGCCGAAGGCGAGGGCATGCGCCGCCTGACGCGCGAGAGCTGCGATCTTCTCGTGCGCATCCCGATGGGTGGCGACGTGCCGAGCCTCAACGTCTCGGTCTCGGCCGGCATTTGTCTCTTTGAATCGGTCCGGACGCGAGGATAAGCCGACACCCTAGACCCGCGGCCTGCGCGCGCCTAACATGGCTGAAGGGGGAGGGATCAGTATGCGCGTGCTCGTCATCGACGATCATCCGTTGATTCAGGAGATCGTGCCGGCGGTGCTCGTCAAGGCGTTCGGCGAAGTTGTCGTCGACACCCAATCAACGCTCGAGGCGGGCATCGAGCGTGCCGCGGCCGAGCCGCCGGATCTCGTGGTGCTCGACCTCGGCCTCCCGGGCTGCGATGGGATCGACGCCATGTCGCGCTTTCGCATGCACTTTCCGCAGATGCCGGTCGCCGTGCTCTCGGCGAGGTGCGACCGCGAAGCCATCCTCGGCGTGCTGGACGCCGGCGCCTCGGGGTACATCCCCAAGACCTCGAAGCCGGACGTAATGATTGCCGCTCTGCGCGTCATCGAAGCGGGCGGCACGTACGTTCCGCCCGAGGCGCTGGACGAGCCCAGCGCGCCGCGCGCGCGCCGCCGGCTAGGACGCCTCGACCTCACTGATCGACAGCAGGCGGTGCTGCGCCTCATCCTCAAGGGCTACAGTAACGAGCGCATCGCCGCGGAACTCTCGATCGCCCCGAACACGGTCAAGCAGCACGCGCACGCTATTTTCGTCGCGCTCGGCGTATCGACACGCACGGAAGCGATAATCGCCGTCAGGCAGCAGGGCATCGCGCTCGGCTGAGCGAACTCGGTCCTTCCCTGGCGGTCTCACCGCCATGGAATACGTTCCACCGGACCCGACGCAGATCGAAGCGAAGCCCGAGGCGCTCGACTTTTGGGCGCGCACGCTCGAAACCGACCCTGACAAGATCCGCCGTGCGGTAAAGAAGGTCGGCCCCATGCTCGAAAAGGTGAAGCAGGAGCTCGGCATCGCCGGCGTTTAGGCTTGTTTTTGTTGCTATAATCCGCGCCCTTCCTGGTCGCGCTGCTGCGCATGGCATGCCGGCCAAACCCACAGGACAAGGAGCCAACTAGACATGCGGCATTACGAGATCGTTTTCATCGTCCATCCCGACCAGAGCGAGCAGGTTCCGCAGATGGTCGAGCGCTACAAGGGTCTCATCGGCCAGAGGAACGGCACCGTGCACCGTCTCGAGGACTGGGGCCGGCGCCAGCTCGCGTATCCGATCGCGAAGGTGCACAAGGCGCACTATGTGTTGATGAACATCGAGTGCGACAACGAGACGCTGCGAGAGCTCGAGCACTCGTTCAAGTTCAGCGACGCGGTGCTGCGCCACCTGATTGTGAGCATGCCGAAGGCCCATACCGCCCCTTCGCCGATGATGCGCGAGGAAAAGTCGAAGTCGATGATGGGCGAGGGTCGGCCGGGCGAGGCCATCGAACCGGGTCGCGCATCTGAACCGGGTCGCATTGAGCGGCCGGCTGCTTGAGCTTGGCGCGCTGCGCTACACGCCGGCCGGCGTCGCAGCCCTCGAGTTCAAGCTGGCGCACGAGTCGGAGCAGGACGAGGCCGGTTCGCGGCGCCAAGTGCGCGCCGAGCTGAGCGCCATCGCGTTCGACACTCAGGCAAAACTGCTGACCGGTCGGGCGCTGGGAACGCCGCTCCGCGTTGAAGGATTCCTCGGAGCCAAGAGCAAGCGTTCCAGGCGCCTCGTGCTCCACGTAACGAAGATCGAATTCATCGAAGGAGAGATTGATGCCACCGCCGCGCAGAGGTAAGGGAAAAGGCAAGGGCAAGTTCGGCAAGGACAAGAAGGACCGCGGACAGCGGGCGCTCTTCCGGCGTCGCAAGTTCTGCCGCTTCACCGCCGAAAAAGCCGAATGGATCGACTACAAGGACGTCGAGACGCTCAAGGATTTTGTGAACGAGACCGGCAAGATCATCCCGGCGCGCATCACCGGCACCGCGGCCGGGTACCAGCGCCAGCTCTCGGAAGCCATCAAGCGCGCGCGGTTCCTCGCACTCCTGCCTTATACGGACCTGCACTGAGCATGGAAGTCATCCTTCTAGAGAAGATCGCGAACCTCGGCGAGCTGGGACAGGTGGTGAAGGTGAAGGACGGCTACGCGCGGAACTTCCTGATCCCGCAGGGCAAGGCGAAGCGCGCGACGGAAGAAAACCGCAAGGCGTTCGAGTCGCGACGCGCCGAGCTGGAGAAGGCGCAGGCCACGGCGCTCGCCAAGGCGCAGGAGCGCGCGGCCAAGCTGAACGGGCTCACGCTGCAGATCACGCAGAAGGCTGGCCCGGACGGGCGCCTGTTCGGCTCGGTCACCAACTACGACATCGTCGAGGCGCTTGGCAAGCAGGGCCATGAGGTGGAGCGCGCGCAGATCCGCATGCCGCAGGGGCCGCTCAAGCAGGTGGGCGCCTTCCCAATCGAGATCGCACTGCACACCGACGTCGACGCGACCATCACCGTCTCGGTGCTCGGCGAGCAGTAAGCTTTCGTTCTGCTTGCAGAAAAGGGCTCCGCACGGAGCCTTTTTGCTTGCGCGCTGTCAAGAGAAAAAGTTTTGCGTTGTCCCGTAGCATGCACAGCTTGTCGACACGCTGCGCACAGCTAATCCACAGGCCGGCGGCCGTTTTCCTCTCGGCTGGATGATTTTTCAGCAGCAGCGAGCGTCTTTCTCTTCTGACGCCCGCGCGTTTCGATTTCTCATATCGATAACGAGCGGGACTTTCTAAGATGGCGGCCCCGGGGAGGTAACAAATAGATGGCCGTTGCACACCAGCAGGTAGCACGCTCGGAAAGCGCAGATCCGCAGCTTCTCGCGCTCAAGCTTCCGCCGCATTCGGTGGAGGCGGAGCAGTCGCTGCTCGGCGCGCTTCTCATCGACAACCAGGCGTTCGATCGCGTCGCCGACATCGTCGCGGCCGACGACTTCTACCGCGACGACCACCGGCGCATCTGGCGCCACATCGCGCGCCTGGTGGAGGCGAGCCGTCCGGCGGACGTCGTCACGGTGGCCGAGTCGATCGAAGCGAGCGAGGACAAGGACAAAACCGGCGGCACCGCGTATCTCGCGGCGCTCGCCCAGAACACGCCGAGCGCGCTCAACGTTCGCCGCTACGCGGAGCTCGTGCGCGAACGCTCAGTGCAGCGGCGCCTCGCGCAGGTTGCCACCGAGATCGCCGAGACGGCGCTCTCTCCCACCGGCAAGGACGTCGACCAGCTCCTCGACGAAGCCGAGTCGAAAATCTTCCAGATCGCGGAGTCCGGCGCGCGCAAGGATCAGGGCCTGATCGGCATCAGCCCGGTGCTCGCCAAGGTGTTCGAGCGCATCGATCACCTGCACAGCCAGGAGAACCCTTCGGACATCACCGGCGTGCCCTCCGGGTTCGTCGATCTCGACCGCCTGACCGCGGGCCTGCAGCCGGGCGACCTCGTCATCGTCGCCGGCCGACCGTCAATGGGCAAGACTTCCTTCGCGCTCAACATCGCCGAGCATGTGGCGCTGCACCCGAGCGTCGGCCTGCCGGTGGCCATCTTCAGCATGGAGATGAGCGCGAGCCAGCTCGCCATGCGCATGCTTTCCTCCATGGCGAAGGTCGACCAGACGCGGTTGCGCACCGGCCGGCTCACCGACGAGGAGTGGAGCCGGCTTACCGACGAGATCGCGCGCCTGAACGAGGCGCGCATCCATGTCGACGAAACCGCGGCGCTGAATGCACTCGAGCTGCGCGCGCGCGCGCGGCGCATGAAGCGCGAATACGGCAAGCTGGGCCTCGTGGTGGTCGACTACCTGCAGCTCATGTCGGCCAGCGCGCACGGGGAGAACCGCGCCACTGAGATCTCGGAGATCTCCCGCTCGCTCAAAGCGCTCGCCAAGGAGCTGGACGTACCTGTCATTGCGCTGTCACAGCTCTCGCGCGCGGTCGAGCAGAGAAACGACCGGCGCCCGCTCATGTCGGACCTGCGCGAATCGGGCGCCATCGAGCAGGACGCCGACGTCATCCTTTTCATTTACCGGGAAGAGGTCTACGCTCCGGACAAGGAGGAGGCGAAGGGCAGGGCCGAGGCCATCATCGGCAAGCAGCGCAACGGCCCCATCGGCACGGTGCACCTGACCTTCCTCGGACGCTACACCCGCTTCGCGAACTCCACCGAGGGAGGCGCACCATGGCAGAGCCGCTAGTCGCGCAACGGTCCCCTTGCGTTGTCGAACTCGCTGCGGGCGATTACTGGTGGTGTCGTTGCGGCCAATCGCGCCGGCAGCCGTTCTGCGACGGCTCTCACAAAGTGGCCGGCGAATTCACGCCGGTCCGGTTCAGCGTCTCCGAGCCGCAAAAACTATGGCTTTGCGGCTGCAAGCAGAGCACGAACGCGCCGTTCTGCGACGGCTCCCACAAGAAGATTACTTCGTAGCGGTTACTTCTTCGTCGCGGTCCACTTGCCTTCCGCGCCCTTCTCGTCGCGGAAGGTGCCTTCCATGCGGTTGCCTGCCACGCGGCCCGAGAAGTCGCGGCGCATGCCGCTCTGGTCGACAAAAGCGAAGCTAATGTTGGCGCCGCGCAGGCGCATGTCGCGCAGGCCGGCATGTAGAGGGCCGAGCGCCACGGTGCCGCTCACCTTCTGGAAGGTCTGCTCGAGCGCTATCTCGTGCTTCTGCGCGCCGGCTTCGAGGTTCCAGCCGCCGACGATGTTGGCCGGCACCACCCAGAAGTAGGCGCGGCGGCCGTCGACGCTGGAGATCTCGTCGGCTTCCCAGTCCTCCATGCTGAAGGAATGCGACACCACGCGCGTGCCCGGGCGCATGGAAAGGAGCTGCGGCCGCAGCTTCATGTTGAGCGCGGGCAGGAGGTACAGCGTGACGACGGTGGCCTGGCTGAAATCGGTGGCGAAGATGTCGCCATGACGGATGCTCGCCTTGCCGGCGCCGGTGCCCGCGACGCCCGCCTTCTGCGCGTTCTCGTTGGCGTGCTTCACCATGTCGGGGTTGTACTCGATGCCGATCGCGCGCGCGCCGAACTTGCGCGCCGCCATGATCGCGATCTTGCCGTCGCCGGCGCCGAGGTCCCAGACGAAGTCGTTCGGCGTGACCTGCGCCATGGTCAACATCCTCTCCACCACGTCGTCGGGAGTCGGCACCCAGATGACGTCCTTGCCGGCCTGGCCGACCTGGGGCTGAAACTGGGCGAGTGCGGCGCCTGAAAACGCCAGCAGGAAAAAGCGCACGAAGAGATTCATTGCGGTGTCCGGGGAATGAAGGCGAGCGAAATGTAGCAGAAAGGTACCGCCGGATGGCGAAACACCATCCGGCCGCGTTTATTCCTCCTAGAGAACGTCGGCGGCGTGATCGGCGAGGCGCGAGCGCTCACCGCGCGCCAGCGTGACGTGGCCGGCGTGGCTCCAGTCCTTCATGCGGTCGACGACGTACGTCAGCCCGGAGGAGCCCTCGGTCAAGTACGGCGTGTCGATCTGCGCGATGTTGCCGAGGCACACCACCTTGGTGCCGGGACCGGCGCGCGTCACCAGCGTCTTCATCTGCTTGGGCGTCAGATTCTGCGCTTCGTCGATGATTAGCCACTTGTTCACGAAAGTTCGGCCGCGCATGAAATTGAGCGATTTCACCTTGATGCGCGAGCGCACGAGATCGCGCGTGGCGGCGCGTCCCCATTCGCCGCCCGATTCGTCGGAGGTGTTCAGGATGTCGAGGTTGTCCTCGAGCGCGCCCATCCACGGTTGCATTTTTTCCTCCTCGGTGCCGGGCAGGAAGCCGATATCCTCGCCGAGCGGCACGGTGACGCGCGTCATGATGATCTCGGAGTAACGTTTTTCATCGAGCACCTGGGTGAGCCCCGCGGCGAGCGCGAGCAGCGTCTTGCCCGTGCCCGCCTGGCCGAGCAGCGTGACGAAGTCGATCGCCGGGTTCATGAGCAGGTTGAGCGCGAAGTTCTGCTCGCGGTTGCGCGCCGTGATTCCCCAGACCGAGTTCTTGGTATGGGTGTAGTCGCGCAGGGTCTCAAGCACTGCGACGCGGCCCTGCGCTTCCTTGACGAGCGCATAGAGCGGGCGCTCGCCCGACTCGTCGTAGACGAACTCGTTCACGTGCAGCTTGGGTACCAGCGGGCCGCGCACGCGATAGTAGGTGTGGCCCTCCTTCTTCCAGGACTCCATCTCCTTGCCGTGCGAGTTCCAGAAGTCGCGCGGCAGCGCTCGCACGCCGGTGTAGAGGAGATCGGCGTCCTCGAGCACCTTGTCGTTGAAGTAATCCTCCGCGGGCAGGCCGAGCGCGCGCGCCTTGATGCGCATGTTGATGTCTTTGGACACCAGCACCACCTCGCGCTGCGGTTCGCGATCCTGCAGGTGCTTGACGACGGCCAGGATCTGGTTGTCGGTCTTGCCGGAAGCGAGCGTGCTCGGCAGCTCGCCGTTGATCGCCTCGGTCTGGAGAAAAAGGCGTCCCTTCGACTGCTGGCCGTCCCTCGTCCTGAGCGCGAGACCGTTCTTGATGTCCTCGCCGGTGACGATCTCGTCGAGGAAGCGGCTCGCCTGGCGCGCATTGCGCGAGACATCCGATAGTCCGCGCTTGTGCGCGTCGAGCTCCTCGAGCGTAGCGATCGGCAGGTACAGGTCGTGCTCGTCGAAGCGGAAGAGGCTCGTCGGGTCGTGCATGAGGACGTTGGTGTCCAGCACGAAGAGCTTTTTCATCTTGGGTTTTTTGCGCTGCGATTTCACGACGGGGACGGACTCCACTTCTGCGGCGGCCTGCTCGACATCATAGGGCTTTAACAAAGTTCAATACCTCCTGGACGTGGCCCGGCACTTTCACCCCGCGCCATTCGCGCGCCACCACCCCCTTCTCATCGACCACGAAGGTGCTGCGCTCGATGCCGCGGACCTTTCTTCCGTACATGTTCTTGGGCTTGATGACGCCGAAGAGCTTGCAGACCGTCTCGTCCTCGTCGGACAGAAGCTCGAACGGGAATTTCATCTTGGCCTTGAAGGCCTCGTGCGACTTGAGGGAGTCGCGAGAGATGCCGAAAACGCGGCAATTCGCCTTCGCGAAATCCGAGTGAAGGTCGCGAAAAGCTGCGCCCTCGGTGGTGCAGCCCGGCGTGTTGTCCTTGGGGTAGAAGTAGAGCACGAGCTTCTTGCCGCGCTCTTTCATCGGTCGGAAGGTGCTGCCGCCGGTCGAGGAGACACTGAAGTCCGGGACCGGCTTGCCGAGCATTTCCAGAGTTTCTTATGCCTCTTCTGAGCAATGCGCAGTAACGTTTTCATTGAACATGTTTTTTTGAGCTTAGGCAAGCTCGGCGTAGAACCCTGAAACGAAACGCCTTTCGGCGCTGTCACAGACACGTTGGATCAGAAGACCGCCAGTCCGCAGCGTTTCCTGGAAGTGCTCGAGGCGTTGTTGCGCCTGCCCGCCGCCGATCTCACGACGACGCTGAATCACGTCGCCAACCTGGTCGCCGAGGCGACGGGCGCCGACAAGATCGACGCGTTTATCTACGACCCGACGCGCGATTCGCTCGTGGCGGTGGGCACGAGCACGCAGCCGCTTTCCGCGCGCCAGCGCCAGCTCGGCCTGGATGTGCTGCCCGTGTCGAACGGCGGGCGCGTGGTGCAAGTCTTCAAGACCGGCGAGACCTTCATGACCGGGCAGCTCGATAGAGACATGACCGAGCTTCCGGGCGTACGCGAGGCGCTCAAGATCCGTTCCAAGCTCGGCGTGCCGCTCGACATCGGCGGCGAGCGCCGCGGCATGATGATGATCGCTTCGCTCAAGCCCGATTTCTTCAGCGCGGACGACGCGCGCTTCGCCGAGGCGGTCGGTCACTGGACCGGAATCGTCGCGCATCGCGCCGAGCTCGCGGAGGAGATCGGGCGCAACGCCGCCGCGCAAGGGCGCCGCGCCGCGGCCGAGCAGCTCGTTACCGTCCTCGCGCATGACCTGCGCAACTTCCTCGGCCCATTGATGCTGCGGCTCGATATTCTGCGTACGCAGGTAGGCGCGGCGGGCCAAGGCGACGTCGAGGCTGCGCGGCGCATGGTGACGCGCCTGGAGGCGATGGTGAACGATCTGCTCGACGCCGCCCGCATCGAC
>JAICPQ010000202.1 GCA_025929745.1 Burkholderiales bacterium
CATGAAACAACGCACGCTTTGCGGCCATTGCCACCAGGCCCGTTCAAGCCTCTGCTCGAGGCGCTCCATCGTCTACAAGCGGCTGCCGGCACGGATGTTCCGCTAAAGATTCGTACCGCTTTGGTTACCGCGCGTAGCGCTCCGTCGCACGAGCGAGCCATTCGAACTTTGATGGAATGGAAGGTCGCCGTGGATGAACTGATGTTCCTGGGCGGGCTCGACAAGGGTGAGTTCCTCAAGGCGTTCCAGCCGGACTTCTATTTCGACGACCAGCGCGGCCACATCGATTCGGCGCGCGCTTACGTAGCTGCAGGCCACGTACCTTTCGGCGTACGAAACGTCAGGTAGGCAGGCGGCCTTCTTCGACGGCGTGGCAGGCGACACCGTCGCTGAAGCGGGGCACTTCGACCTGGCAGCGTGCAGTTGCGTAGCGGCAGCGCGGGTGGAAGCTGCAGCCGCTCGGCGGCGCGAGCGGGTTGGGTACTTCGCCGGCCACCGGCGTGCGCGACTTGCCGCTCATGGCGAGATCGGGCACGGCGTCGAGCAGCATGCGCGTATAGGGGTGCCGCGGACTGGAGAACAAGCGTGACGCCGGCGCAAGTTCGACGATCCTGCCGAGGTACATCACGCCGACGCGGTCGGCGATGAGCGAGACCACGGCGAGGTTGTGCGAGATGAAGAGATAGGTGAGACCCAGGCGGTCTTGCAGATCAGCCATGAGGTTCAGGATCTGCGCCTGCACCGAGACGTCGAGCGCGGAGGTCGGTTCGTCGCAGATCAGCAGATCGGGCTCGCCTGCAAGCGCGCGCGCGATGGAGATGCGCTGGCGCTGTCCGCCGGAGAACTCGTGCGGATAGCGCTCGGCGTCATCGGCCGAGAGCCCGACCTGGAGCAGGAACTGCTCCACCGGTTTTTGCTCCTCCAGAAACAGCATGGGTTCGGCAATGATTTTCCTCACCCGCCAGCGCGGGTTGAGGCTGGCGTAGGGGTCCTGAAAAATCATCTGCAGGCGCCTGCCGCTAAAAGCGATGTGCCCTTCGGTCGGCGCGTAGAGCCCGGCGATGAGGCGCGCCACCGTGGATTTGCCGCAGCCCGATTCTCCGACGAGCGCGAGGGTCTCGCCTTTGGAAATCTCGAAAGAGACGTGGTCCACGGCGCGCAGGATGCGGCGCGGCTCGCGCTCGAGCACGCGGTTCAGCCAGGGGCTCGACACGTCGAAGTCGCGGCTGACCGAATCGACGCTAAGGAGATGCATGCAGCCAGCAGGCCGCGCGGCTCGCGCCTGCTGCGAGCAGCTCGGGCCGATCGGTTAGACAACGGTCGAAGCGCCGCGGGCAGCGCGGGTTGAACGCGCACCCCTGCGGGATCGCAGTCAGCCGCGGCATGGCGCCTTCGATCTGCAGCAGGCGATCCTGCTTCACACCGAGCTTCGGAATCGAGCCCATCAGGCCCACGGTATAGGGGTGGCGCGGGGAATGGATTACGTCGCGCACCGGGCCCAGCTCCACGATGCGGCCGGCGTACATCACCGCCACGCGCTGCGCGGTCTCGGCGATGACTCCCATGTCGTGCGTGATGAGCATCACCGCCGCGCCGCGCTCGGCGGCGAGACGCTTGAGGAGCGCGATGATCTGCGCCTGGATCGACACGTCGAGCGCCGTGGTGGGCTCGTCGGCGATCAAGAGGCGCGGTTCCGCGGCAAGGGCGAGCGCGATCACCACGCGCTGGCGCATTCCGCCGGAAAAATGATGCGGATAGTTGCTGTAGCGCGCTTCGGGCGCCGGGATGCCGACTTCTCGCAGGAGGGAGAGGGCGTGCTCGCGCGCCTGCGACTTCGACAGCGGCAGGTGCGTGAGTATCGTTTCTTCGATCTGCTCGCCGATGGTGTAGAGCGGATTCAGCGAGGTCAGCGGATCCTGGAAGATGACACCGATCTTGCGACCGCGAATGCGGCGCATCTCTTCATGCCGGAGATTGTCGATGCGCCGTCCCTCCAGGCGGACCTCGCCCGCGCTGATGCGCCCTGGCGGCTCGAGGAGGCGAATGACCGCGAGCCCGGTCATCGACTTGCCGGCCCCCGATTCGCCGACGACCCCGAGCACCTCGCCCGGCGCAATGGAGAACGAGACGTCATCCACCGCGGTGAGGATGCCGCGGCGGCTGGGAAACTGCACGCTGAGGCCTCGGACCTCGAGAATCATCGCAGCTTGGGATTCAGCGCGTCGCGCAGCCAGTCGCCGAGCAGGTTGACCGAGATCACGAGGACGACGAGCGCCACACCGGGGAACACGGTGATCCACCATTCCCCTGAGTAGAGAAACTCGTTGCCGACACGAATCAGCGTGCCGAGCGACGGTTGGGTGGCGGGAACGCCTACGCCGAGAAAGGAGAGCGTCGCCTCGGTGATGATCGCGGTGGCGATATGGATGGTCGCGATCACGAGCACCGGCCCGATCACGTTCGGCAGCACGTGCGCGGCCATGATGGCGAGCGGACGGCGGCCGATGACGCGCGCCGCCTGAACGTACTCCTTTTCGCGCTCGACCATGGTCGAGCCGCGCACGGTGCGCGCGTACTGCACCCACCCCGCGAAGCCGATCGAAAGGACGAGCACCGGGATGACGATCTCTTCGTGGCGCTCGCCGCCGAGCGCGACGCGCGCCACGCCGTCAATGAGCAGCGCGATCAGGATCGCGGGGAAGGAGAGCTGCACATCGGCCACCCGCATGATGAACGCGTCGAGGCGCCCGCCAACGTAACCCGCGAGCAGCCCCAAGGTCACGCCGAGCACCATGGCGAACGCCACCGAGGCGAGGCCGATGCCGAGCGAGATGCGCGCGCCGTGCATGATGGTGGAGAGAATGTCGCGCCCCTGGTTGTCGCTGCCAAGCAGGAAGGCGCGATCGCCGCCGTCGAGCCAGGCGGGCGGCTTGAAAGCCGCGTTCAGGTCAAGCGCGGCGGCGTCGAACGGGTTTTGCGGCGAGATCCACGGCGAGAACACGGCCGCACCTACGCAAACTAGCGTAAGGGCAGCGGCGGCTATGGTGACCGGCGACCTCCTGAAGCTCCACGCGAGGTCGTGGTCCCATAGCCGGCGCAAAATCAGATACCGCCCTCGACTCGGGTGAAGCGCGCCTCCGGCCGGTCGTCGGCGATGTGCACCGTGGTGACGCTCTTCTTCATCGCCCACGGCCGCAGCTGGTGGTGGATCGGCACGTAGTAGTGCATGTCGCGCGTCTCGACCAAACCCTCGCGCAGCAGCGCGTCTCGCGCCTTCGGGTCGGTCGCGATCTTGATCGCGTCGATGGTCGTGTCGAGCTTCGCGTTGGAGATGCGGCCGAGGTTGAAGCTGCCTTCCGCGCCGCCGGTCTTGGTCTTGACGAGCGACTGGAGCGTATAGAGCGCGTCAAAGGTCGCCACCCCCCAGCCCAGCATGTAGGCGCTCGTGTCGAAGTTCTGGATCTTGGCGATGAAGGTCGCGAATGGCATGGCGTTCAGCCGCACGCGCACGCCGGCCTTGGCCCACATACCGACCAGCGCCTGGCAGATGCGCTCGTCGTTCACGTAGCGGTTGTTCGGGCAATCCAACGTGAATTCGAAGCCGTCGGGATAGCCGGCCTCGGCGAGCAGTTTCTTCGCGCCGGCCGGGTCGGGCTTCATCACCACGTCGATGTCCTTGGCGTGGCCGTGCACGCCGGGCGCGACCATGATGCCTGCGGGGATCGACATGCCGCGCATCACCACTCGCTTGATTGCCTCGCGGTCGACCGCCATGTTGAGCGCCCTGCGCACACGCACGTCCTTGAACGGGTTCTTGCCCTTCACGTTCGAGTACTGCAGCTCCTCCCTGTGCTGGTCCATGCCGATGAAGATCGTGCGCACCTCGTGGCCGTCGAGGACCTTGACCTTCGCCTCCTTGCGCAGCCGCTCCACGTCCTGCACCGGAACGTCGGTCACCATATCGACATCGCCAGCCAGCAACGCCGAGACGCGCGTCTGGTCGGACTTGATCGGGTTGTAGACCACGTCGCTCACGTTGCCGTCGAGCTTGCCCCACCAGTTCTTGTTCTGCGTCATGACAATCTGCTTGTCGGGCTCCCAGCCCTTGATGATGTACGGGCCGGTGCCGTTCACGTTACGCGAGGCGTAGGTCTCTTCCTTCTTCGCGTAGTCCTGGACGTTTGCCGAGCGGTTCTTCTCCGCCCAAGTCTTGCTCATGATGCGGAAGTCGCGGATGTTGCGTAACAGGATCGGCACCGGGCCGGAAAGAATGAAGTCCACGGTGTGATCGTCGACCTTCACCACGTCCTTCACACCGGTTACGTAGATCTGCATCGTGCCCTGCGGCTGCACGATGCGCTTGAACGAGAACACTACGTCGTCGGCGGTGAAGTCCGAGCCGTCGTGGAACTTGACGCCCTTCCTCAGGTTGAAGCGCCACTGCGTGTCGGAGAGCTGCTTCCAGCTCGTCGCGAGTGCCGGCTCGATCTTGTACTCGCCGCCGGCCGGCCGGGCGTAGCGCGTCAGGCCTTCGTAGGCGTGCTGCAGGATCGAGTTGCTGGTGGCGTGGTTCTGCGAGTGCGGATCGAGCGTCAGGATGTCGTTCTGCGCCGCCCACTTCAAATTTGCGGCGAAGGCGGGTGCCGCGGCCAATGCCAGGACTAGGAAAAGCCTTTTCATCGTTCCTCCTCCTCTATTTAAGCGGAAGCGCTTCCTCGACCAGCGCCGCGAGAAAGCCGGCGCCAAGCGGGATCACCTCGTCGTTGAAATCGTAGTTCGGATTGTGGAGAAAACAACCCCCTGCCGGGCCGCCCTGGCCGAGAAAGACATAGGCGCCGGGGCGCGCCTGCAGCATGTAGGAAAAATCCTCGCCGCCCATGGTGGGCTCGTGCTCGGTGATCACGTTGCCCTTGCCGAACACGCGCTCCCCGACGCGCGCGGCGAACTGCGCCTCGCGCGCGCTGTTGATGGTGGCCGGGTAGCCGCGCGTATAGCTGACATCGGCGCTGCACCCCAGGGCTTCGGCGATCTTGGTGGTGATCTCGCGCAGCCGTTTTTC
>JAICPQ010000182.1 GCA_025929745.1 Burkholderiales bacterium
ATAATGGCCGCCTAGCCCGGGAGGAGGAAACGCATGCTACGAATCGTCTTCGCGCTGCTCGTCGCACTCGCGAGCGGCGCCCAAGCCCAGGAATTGCGCGTCGGTCTCGCGTCCGAACCGACGGCAATGGACCCGCACTACCACAACCTCTCGCCGAATAACTCGCTCCTCTCGCACATCTTCGAGAGCCTGGTCGGCCAGGACGAGCGTCAACGGCTCACACCGGACCTCGCCGAGTCGTGGAAGGTGATCGACGCCACCACATGGGAGTTCAAGCTGCGCAGGAACGTGCGCTTTCACGACGGCACGCCGTTCACAGCCGATGACGTCATCTTCAGCTTCGAGCGCGCGCCGAACGTCGAGGGCAGCCCCTCGTCATTCGGCATCTATGCGCGCGGCAAGACTTTCGTGAAGGTCGACGACCATACGCTGCATGTGAAGACGAAGGAACCCTATCCGCTCATGCCGAACGATGTATCGCAAGTATTCATCGTCTCGCGGAAGCACGGACAGGGCGCGAAGACGCCCGACTACAACTCGGGCAAAGCCGCGATCGGGACCGGACCGTACCGCTTTGTCGAGTACACGCCGGGCAACCGCATCGTCGTGCAGCGCAACGACGAGTATTGGGGCGAGAAGCCGGTGTGGCAGCGCGTCGCGTTCCGCGGCATCAAGTCCGATCCTTCGCGCGTCGCCGCGCTTCTGGCGGGCGATGTGGACCTCATTGACGAGGTGCCGGCCGTCGACATGGCGCGCCTCAAGAAGGATCCAAAGCTCTCCATCGCGCAAACCGTCTCCAATCGCATCATCTACCTGCATCTCGACCACTTCCGCGACGACTCGCCGTTCGTGCAGGGGAAGGACGGCAAGCCGATCAAGAACCCGCTGCGCGACGTGCGCGTGCGCCGCGCGATCTCGATGGCGATCGACCGCGACGCGATCGTGAGCCGCGTGATGGAAGGCCAGGCGATCAAGGCGGGACAGCTGCTCCCCGAGGGCTTCTTCGGCGTGAGCCCGAAGCTCAAGCCCGTCGCCTATGACGCGAACGGCGCGAAGAAGCTGCTCGCCGAGGCGGGCGTGCCGAACGGCTTTCGCATGACGATCCACGCGCCGAACGACCGGTATCCGAACGACGCGAAGATCGCCGAAGCCGTCGGCCAGATGCTCACGCGCATCGGCATCGAGACACAGGTGGTGACGATGACGCAGGGCGTCTTCTTCCGCGACGCGTCGACCGGCTCGCCCGACAAGGGTCCGAAGTTCAGCTTCATCCTGGTGGGCTGGGGATCGGGAACCGGAGAGGCCTCCTCGCCGCTCAAGTCGCTGCTCGCCACCTTCGACCGCGAGAAGGGCATGGGCGCGTCGAACCGCGGGCGCTACTCCAATCCCCAGATGGACAAGTTTTTGAACGAGGCGCTCGCCACGGTGGATGACACGAAGCGCGCCGACCTGCTCGCGCGCGCCACCGAAGTCGCGATCGAGGACGTCGGCATCATCCCGCTTCACTATCAGGTGAACACCTGGGCGATGCGGCGCGGCTTCACCTATCAGCCGCGCACCGACGAGTACACGCTGGCGACGGGGGTCGGCAAAGCGAAATAGCATGGTCTTCATCATCAGGAGGGTCCTCCAGAGCCTGGTGGTCGTCCTGGTGATGTCGCTCGTGGTGTTCGTCGGCGTGCACCTCGTCGGCGATCCGGTGCACATCCTGATCTCCGACGACATGACGCAGGAGGAGATCGACCGGTTCATCCAGCGCCTCGGCCTCGACCGGCCGGTGCACGAGCAGTACTTTCACTTCCTCGGCAACGCCGCGCGCGGCGACCTCGGCACTTCGTTCGTGCACGGCGAACCCGCGCTCAAGCTCATCCTCGATCGCATGCCGGCGACGCTCGAGCTCGCTTTCGCCGCGTTCATCCTCGCCATCGTGTTCGGCATTCCACTGGGCATGTACGCGGGGCTCAAGCCCGAAGCGCCGGCGAGCAAGGCCATCATGGCGGGCTCGATCCTCGGCTTTTCGCTGCCGACCTTCTGGGTCGGCCTGATGCTCATCATGGTGTTCGCCGTGATGCTCGGCTGGCTGCCCTCGACCGGGCGCGGCGATTTCATGACCTGGGAAGGTCTGCGACACCTCGCGCTTCCGGCTTTCAATCTCGCGCTATTCAAGATGGCGCTCGTCACGCGCCTTGCGCGCGCCGGCACGCGCGAGGCGGCGCTCCAGGACTACGTGAAGTTCGCGCGCGCCAAAGGCCTCTCGCCCTCGCGCGTCGTGCTCGTGCACGTGCTCAAGAACATCCTCGTCCCCGTCGTCACCGTGCTCGGCCTCGAGCTCGGCGGCCTGATCGCCTTCTCGGTCGTCACCGAGACCGTGTTCGCCTGGCCCGGCATGGGCAAGCTTCTGATCGATTCCATCCAGCGCCTCGATCGGCCAGTGGTAGTGGCCTACCTCATCATCACCGTGCTGATGTTCGTGGTCATCAACTTGGTCGTTGACATCCTCTATTCGCTGCTCGATCCGCGCGTGCGTCTGCGGGAGGCAAAGGCTTGAGCGCCGTCGCCGAGACCCTGCCGTTACCAAAACCCGAGACGCCGACGCGGCGGATCGCGCGCGAGTTCTTCTCCAATCCGGTGGCCACCGCCGCGTTCGCGCTGTTGATGATCATCCTTTTCCTGGCGCTATTCGCGCCGTTCCTCGCGCCGCAGAACCCGTACGACCTCGCCAAGGTGACGGTGATGGACGCGCGACTGGAGCCCGGCGAGCGCGGCTCGGCGGGCTTCGTGATGTGGCTAGGCGCCGACGGCGCCGGGCGGGACATGTGGAGCGCGATTCTTTACGGACTGCGCATCAGCCTCGGCGTCGGCGTCGCCTCCGGCGTGGTCGCGCTCGCCATCGGCACGGCGATCGGGCTTCTCGCCGCCTATCGCGGTGGATGGATCGACGCCCTCATCATGCGTCTCGTCGACCTGCAGCTTTCGTTTCCCGCGATCCTGGTCGCGCTGATCCTGGTGGCGATCCTCGGCCGCGGCGCCGACAAGGTGATGATCGCGCTGATCCGCGTTCAGTGGGCGTACTACGCGCGCACCGTGCGCGGCTCGGCGCTCGTCGAGCGGCGCAAGGAATACATCGAGGCCGCGCACTGCCTCGCGCTCCCGCCGCGGCGCATCGTGTTCCGCCACCTGTTGCCCAACGTGATCGCCCCGATGATCGTGGTCGGCACGTTGCAGACCGCGCACGCCATCTCGCTCGAGGCGACGCTTTCCTTCCTCGGCGTGGGCCTGCCGCTCACCGAGCCGTCGCTCGGTCTGCTCATCGCCAACGGCTTCGAGTACATGCTTTCCGGCAAGTACTGGATCAGCTTCTACCCGGGCGTCGCGCTCCTCGCCACCATCATGAGCATCAATCTCGTCGGCGATCGGCTGCGCGACGTGCTCAATCCGCGCCTGGAGCGCTAGGCGCGCAGCAGATCGAGCGGTGCGAAGCGCCCCTTGAGCACGCCTGGGGCTGGTAAGCCCCACCAGCGCTCGAGCGCGGTTGCGTACAGGCTGTGGAAATCCACGCTGTGGCGCAGGTTGCCGTTGTCGAGGTCGTCGAGGCGCGGCGCTTCGCCGTACAGCCCGCCCTTCACGCGGCCGCCGGCGAAGAAGTGCGCCGCTGCGGTGCCGTGGTCGGTGCCGCCGGAGTTGTTCTCCTGCGCGCGGCGTCCGAACTCGGCGTAGCTCATGACGAGCGTGCTGTCCCAGCGACCTGCTTCGACGAGCGCCGCCTTGAGCGCAGCGAGCCCCGCCGCGAGCTCGCCGAGGAGGCGCTGGTGGATGGGAGCCTGGTTCTGGTGTGTATCGAAGCCGCCGAGTGAAAGCCGGACCGCCGCCACGCCGGCCGGGTTGGCGGCGAGCTGCGCAGCGACGCGCACCGCGTTGCCGAACGCGCCGCGCGGGAATTCGGTGGTGAAGCTCGTGCCGCCGTGCAGCCGGCTCGCGGCCTGGGCGATATCGGCCTCGACGCGCAGGATATGGTCGAGCGCGCTGTTGTAGCCCTTGCCGGCGGGACTGGCGAGGCGCGCGCGACGCAGGAACGCGGCCGGGTCGTTGAGGGCGATGGCGCGCACGCCGCTGCCCGCGAGCGGCCCCATGTCGTTGCCGCCGACCGCGACGCCGTCGGCGGCGAATTCGCGCGGCGCGGAATGGCCGGCGAGCACGCGCGCGAGCCAGCCTTCGGTCAGGTATTCATCGCTCTTCGACGCGGTGTCCCAGATCTCGATCGAGCGGAAGTGCGAGAGGTTCGGTGCCGGATAGCCGACACCCTGCACGATCGCGAGCTCGCGCGCCTTCCAGAGCGGCAATAGCGGCTCGAGCGCCGGATGCAGGCCCGTCCGCGCATCGAGCGGCAGCACGTCGCGCAGCGCAAGCCGCGGCCGCAGCCGGTAGTACTGGTCGTCGGCGTGCGGCACCACGGTGTTCAAGCCGTCGTTGCCGCCCTTGAGCTCCACCAGGATGAGGAGGCGCCGGTAGCCCGCGGGCTGTGCCCAGGCCGCGTGCGGCAGAAGAAGCGCGGAGAGCGAGGCGCGGAGGAAGTGCCGGCGATTCATTTCAGCTGGTACACCGGGTCCGCGACGATTGCACGCACGATGTCGAGGCCCTCGCCCGAAGGCTGGCCGACCGGCGCGGCAGCCAGAAGCACGAGCGGCAGCATCGCTTCGCGGCCCTCGAACGGCTTTAGCCAGGCGCGGCCCGAGAACTCGATCTCGGAGAGGGCGACCATGAAGCGGCGCGCGCCGGGCTTGAGCGTATCAACCTTCTCGCGCATCGCCGGCTCGCGCATTACGACGCGCGTTTCCTCGACGCGGAACAGGCGCTCGAGGAACTGCTTGCGCACGAGAAGCGTATTGGAATTGATCCACGCCTCCCCGCCCGGCCAGCCCTTGACGTTGGGCGGGGAGAAAATGTCCTGCCCCAAGGCGCGCAGCAGCAGCACAAACGGCAGCGGGTCGCCGTAACCGACGTCGAATTGGCGCAGCGTGCCGACCACGAGCTCGACCGGCGACTGGATGAGCGCGCCGCGGTTCGCGCTCGACCCGAACGCTTCGGTCATGAAGAGCGCGCGCAGTGCGCTCCGGATGTCGTAGCCGCTTGCGCGGAATACCTGGGCGACGCGCTCCAGCTGCGCCGGGTCCGGCTGCGGCGAGACGAACTCGCGCCACAGACGTGCGGCGACATACTGAGCGGTCGCCGGCTGCGCGAGCAGGATGTCGAGCACGTCTTCACCGCGGAAGTTGCCTTTGCGCGCGAGCACGGTCTTTTCGCCGGAGTCATGGATGCGCGGCCGGAAGAGATACTCGCCGCTTGCCGGATCGATGCTCCAGCCGGTGAAGGCGCGCGCCGCCTCGCGGATGTCGTCCTCCCGGAAGTGGCCTTCGCCGAGCGTGAAAAGCTCCATCACCTCGCGCGCGAAGTTCTCGTTCGGCTGGCCGCGGCGGTTGCTCGCCGCGTCCAGGTACACGAGCATCGCCGGATCGCGCGATGCCGCGTGCAGCAGCTCGCCGAAGTTGCCGAGCGCGTGCCGGCGCAGCAGCACGTTCTGCCGGTACATGAGTGCCGGCGAGCGCACCTTCTGCAGGCTTGAAGTGAAACGGTTGTGCCAGAAAAGCGTCATGCGCTCGGCGAGCGGCGCCGGCGTGCGCGCCATCTCGGAGAACCACCAGCCCTTCAGCTCG